>JAKLJF010000123.1 GCA_023151335.1 Thermoanaerobaculia bacterium
ATTACCCTCAATTGGTCAAATTTCAGGCTGTTCAGGAACGATGCAATATCCTGGACAACTATAACGAGGGCGACCGCGTCAAGGTATCATTCGATCTGCGCGGACGCGAGTGGAACGGCAAGTACCTGACTAATCTCAATGCCTGGCGTATCGAGCCTGCAGAAGGCGCCTCAAACGTCAATGCCCCGGCTGCGGACGAACGTTTCCCCGCCGATCCATTCCCGGATTATACCAACACACCGCCCCCGGCCAATATGGATGACTTGCCGTTTTAGCAAATGATGAAAAAATTCTGGCTGCCGGTATTAATCGCTTCCTGTTGTTACATCCGGCCGGAAGCGCAAACCTTATCGGGGGTTAGCACCCGGTGGAGCGATTCCTTCGTGGAGTGGGAATTGTTCGCCACGCTGGCCGATTCGCTTCGGGCAGAAGACGAGGATTCGGAATCGCCCGATGAAGAATTGTATGGGGAGATGAAATTGCGCTGGCTGGATTTGCGCGACGACTGGTCGGAATGGGATTATAACCTCGGCGACGAACGCGGCACCATTAAAATGAAATGGAAAGACGATCCTTCTCAATGGGAACTGCGCGGCTTCGACGGCGCCGTGATCACCATGCGGGCTGCCTGGAGCAACGACTTCACCGAATGGCGGGTAACCGATAATTCCATTTCGCTCACCCTCCGCAGCCGTTGGACCAACCAGCTCGACGAATGGCAGGTGGAAGACCCCAATCGCGGTACGTTTTATATTTATACCGTGTACCGGGGCGATCCCCGCGACTGGTCTGTCGAAGACAACCTGGATGCCTCCGTTTCGCAACCGATGAAACTGGCCCTGATTTTCCTGGCCGTTTTCCATTCTACTCCCCGGATGTAATATTTTGAACCCCGCCCATAGCTTACTGCATTACTGCCTGCTGCGCCTGTTTTGGCATTTAAAGAAATTTTAACCCTTATGCCGGCCAACAAAATCGGGCTTTTAAGCGTCTTTTAACGAACAATAGCCAGTAATTACAGGTTGGCCTAAAACAACATAACATGAGAAAACCGGTACTCGCTGCCCTGGTATGGTTGACCGGCGCCGCTGCACTTATCGCCCAGCCCACTAACGACAATTGTACCAATCCGATCCCTATCACGGATGTCACCGCTTATTGCAGCGCGGCGGGCGCTTTCACCAGCGTGGGCGCCACACCCTCCGGATATGGCCCTGCCAATTGTTTCGGTACCGCCGGCAACGACGTGTGGTTTTCTTTTGTGCCACAGTTTACCGACGTGACGGTTATTGTGCGCGGGGCAACACCACAGGCGCCCGGAGGTACCCTGACCAAACCCCAGGTCGCCATTTATTACGGAACCTGTGGCGGTACGCTCAATGAAGTGCAATGCCAAAGCGCCACGGGGAATAACAATATCGTGGAAGCCAGTGAAAGCGGCTTGCTGGTGGGTTCCACCTACCTGATCCGGGTGCAGGGGCTGAACAACGTAACCGGTACTTTTCAGTTGTGCCTGAACAACTATAATCCCCCGGTTATTCCCACTTCCGATTGCCCGACTGCCTCCATTTTGTGCGATAAATCGCCTTTCGTGGTGCAGAGCGTTACCGGCGCCGGCAATAATATTTCGGAGTTGAACGACGCCACCTGTTTTTCCAACGGCGCCCCCGGCAACTTCGAATCCAACTCCACCTGGTTTGTGTGGATTTGTTCCAAATCGGGGCCCCTGACTTTTACTTTGACACCCCTGAACATCGCCGACGACCTCGATTTCGTTTTGTACCGCCTGCCCAATGGTCCGGGCAATTGCCAGGGTAAACAGGTAGTGCGATGTATGGCCAGCGGGGAGTTCAATTACCAGAGTCCTTGCATGGGCCCCACCGGTCTGCGGGCCGGCGACCCCGATACCAGCGAGGATGCAGGCTGTTCCGATGCCGGCGATAACGCCTGGTTGTCGCCCTTCGACATGGTGGAAGGAGAAACCTACGCGTTGTGCGTCAACAATTTTACCACCAGCGGCAACGGTTTTTCCATTGAATTTGGCGGTGCGGGCGAGTTTCTCGGCCCAACAGCCCAATTCACCACGGTGCCTGCTGCCGTTTGCCTGGGTACGCCGGTTTTGGTACAGGATGCCTCCACGTTTCCGCTCGGCAGCATCACAAACTGGAAATGGAGTTTCGGCGCCGATTCCGACCCCGGCGTGGCTACGGGAAAAGGGCCGCATACGGTTACGTTCAATACCCCCGGACAACACCCCGTGGTGCTCCAGGTGGAAACCGACCTGGGCTGCCGGGTAACCGCTATTCAGAACGTGTTGATTTACCCGGACGTGGAAGTCGATACCGTGATCTCTGCGCCGGAATGCAACGGCGGCGACAACGGCGTCATCACCATCAGCAACATAAAAATGGGTACGCCGCCCTATCAATTCAGTTGGGAAGGGGGACCATTCGGGCCGAACAATTCCTTGTCTAATTTAACGGTCGGCACCTATAACCTCGTGATCCGGGACGCCAACAACTGCGAAACCGAACTGGATATCCTTGTAAAAGAACTCGAACTTACGGTAGCCCCGGCAGTGCAAAAACCGCTGTGTACAGGCGATGCCAACGGCATCATCACGTTGAACGTGACCAACGGTACCGGCCCATACCAGTTCGATTGGGGTAGCGGGTTCATCCCAAGCAACACACAAGGCGGTTTTTCCGCGGGTGTGTATACTATTTTGGGCCTCGATGCCGAATTGTGCAAAGGCACTTTCACTGTAACTGTTACCGATAACCCGCCTGTTACCCTGGCGATGGACACTATCGACGTGTCCTGTTTTGGCGCCGACGACGGTATCGGCATAGCCATCCCCGGCGGCGGAGTCGGCAATTTTAACTACCTGTGGAGCGATAACCAAACCAACGAAGAAGCCAGCGGACTGGCGCCGGGCCAGTACTCGGTGACGGTGAGCGACGGCAATGGCTGCACTATCGTCGGATCGGTTTTTATCACCGAACCGCCCGACGTGGCTGTTTCCCTGCTGGATGTGATCAACCTGCTCTGCAACGGAATACCCACCGGCGAAGTAACTGTGGAGGGCTCCGGTGGCCGGCCACCTTACTCCTACAGCGCCGATGGGTTTACTTTCAGTACATCCGGCAATCTGACCGGCTTACCCGCCGGTGATTATTGGATCAAGGTAAAAGACGCCGGCGGCTGTCTCGATTCCGTGGCGGCGACCATTTCAGAACCGCCTCAGCTGGCCGTGTTCGCCGAACCGGCCGACACCACGCTCGACCTGGGTTATTCCGTACAAATCCAGACTTTTACCTTGCCCGTTGGCCGGCCCGTGACGTACCAGTGGTCGCCGCCGTTGGGGTTGAGTTGTTCCGATTGTCCTGACCCATCCATCGTGGCGATCAACGACGGATTTTATACCATCCTGATCACGGACGAGGACGGGTGCACGGCTTCCGATTCGGTGCGAATTCTCGTCAAGCGGGACCGCCCGATTTACGTGCCCAATGTATTTAAACCGGATGGCATCTTTCCCAACGATCATTTCACCTTGTTCGGCGGTCCGGCGGCTGTCAGCATTGAACTGCTCCGGATCTACGACCGCTGGGGAAGCCTGGTTTTTGAAACGCAGGATATCCCGCTCGGCGAACCCAATTTCGGCTGGGACGGCAAGTACAAAGACAAACCCATGTCCGGTGTTTTCACTTTCTACGCCACGGTAAAATTTGTAGATCAGCAAACGGTGCAATACGAGGGAAGCGTGACGGTGGTGCGGTAAAACTATCTCCTGATCTGCACCCTGAAACCGCCGCCCCGGCCATTCCAGCCGGCTCCTCCCATTTTGTTTAGCGCATAGGTAAAGCGCAGGGTGGCATATCGGGCAAGCGAGGCAGTGCGCGCGTCTTCCACGTAATTCAGGTTTGCTGTACGGTTGATGCCCACATTGCGGTTCAGTAGGTCGCGTACGGCCAGGGTCAGCTCGCCGCGATTGCCTTTGAGGAAAAATTTGGAAACGCTGGCGTTCCAGATCGGAATGGCCTGGTCGTAGCCTTGCGACAAGCCGGTGTTGCGGACAACGTCGAGCGAGGTATTGAACGCCCAGTTCCCGGGCAGATCCACATTGAGTTCACCGGTATAGGTTTGGCGCCAAAAGTTCTGGTTGAAAGCCTTGTCGATGGAGTACGCCGTTTGGTTCCAGCTGAGTTCGGCGCTGGCCATGAAACTGATCCATTCGGCCGGGGTAAAATCCCAGGACAGGGACTGGCCCAGTTCCAGCCGGGTGGTAAAGTTTTCGGTTTCGTTGATGAAATTTTGTCCGCGGTTCACGGAACCTTCGGTGCGCAGGTTAAAACGGCTTTTGATCTTCTTCCAGGGCAAACCAAAGGCGAGGTTGCCGAACAGGCGGTAGTCCGATGCTACGTTGACGGGCCGGAAGCGGCGTATGAATAGGGAATCGACCGATTGAGCGTTTACGATCCGGTCCTGCGTGTAGGTGAAAAACAACATGCTGAAAAAACTGCGCATCGTTTCTGGGTTGAACTGCACGAAGCTGGCGTTCAGGTTGTGCGCGTATTCGGGCCGGAGTTCGGGGTTGCCTTCTGTGATATTGAGCGGGTCGCTGATGTCGGGTACCGGCTGGAGTTGCTGCACCGTGGGGGCGTTGATATTGGTAGTGTAGCCGAGCCGCAGGTGTTTGGAGGTGGAGAAGTCGTAGTTAAAATCGAGGCGGGGTAAGAGGTGCCGGAAGGATTGGCGCACGGGCTGACCTTGGCCGCTGGTCACTTCGCCGTCGAGGGTAGCCGTTTGCAGATCGAAACCGGCACTGCCGTTCCAGGCTTTGCGGTTGATACGCAGGCCGGCGCCGGCGCGGTGATAGTCGAAGCGGTTGGTATAGGCGTTGGAAAGCAGGGGATTGAAATTGCGTTCGCCCGCCGACCGGTCATACACGTCTTTATCGGCGCGATTTTCGGACAGGCTGTACTGGTAGGAGAATTCGAGGTAGCGCCGTTTGCCCAATGGTTCGGTGTAGGTAGCCCGCGCGCCAAGGTTGAGCACGTCATTTTTGAATTCCTGGAATTGATCGAGGGTATCCCTGCGAATGGGTTGACTGGCGTCGCCAAAAAAACGGTTTTCCGAAAAACTGTTGCTTTCCGAATCGCTGTGGTTCAATCCGGCCGTGAGGTTGGTAGAAAAGTTGCGGCCTTTTTTGTTGAATTTATGCCGGTACAGCAAGCCTCCGTTCCAGTTGATGCCGGTTGCGTCGGACAGGTAGGAGCGGTTGCCTTCATTCTGCGGGTTGCCTTGGTTGTCGAGCGTTTGCGTGGCGGTAGCGGAATTGGTACCGGATTGGCTGTAAGTAAAAGCGGAAGTGACCTGAACGGAATTGAAAGAGTCAATTTTTTGGTCGAGGGTGAGGTTGAGACGATGGTTATCAGTACTGCTGTTTTGGGTTGAATTTTCGCTGGAAATAAAATTGCCGCCCGGTAAAAAAGACTCCCGGTTGGAACTGCGCGCGTAGTCGCGGTCATTCTGGCTGTAGAAATAACTGGTATTCAGGTCGCCGGTGAATTTTTTGCCGTATTCCTGGTTAAAATTCAGGCCGCCAGCCCAGGTTTTCAGGAAACCGTCGTTTTGTCCGCCAAAATCCAGCGGTACGTTGTTGTTGCCGTCCGAGCTGATCTGCAGCCGCATCATGCCGCCACCGCCCATCATCTGGCGCATGGCGCCGGAAAAAGCCATGTAATCGTCGATGGAAAAACCGGCCTGGTTGACGTTGTTGGCCATGCCGAGCAGGGAGAGTTGTTGTTTGGGTTTGAAGCGGTTGAGGCTGGCGCGGCCTTCGTAACGGAGGTCATTGGGCGTTTCTTTCAGGTCGCTGCCCGCGCCCGCACTGACTTGTCCGAACCAGCCGTTTTTCTTGTCTTCTTTCAGGTCCAGGTTGATGGTTTTTTCGCGCTGCCCGTCGTCGATGCCGCTGAAGGTGGCCTGTTCCGATTTTTTATCAAACACCTGCACTTTATCCACGGCGTCGGCAGGCAGGTTTTGGGTAGCGATTTTGGGATCGTTGCCAAAAAACTTTTTGCCGTCCACCAATACATTCCTGACCTCTTCGCCCTGCGCTTTAATGGTGCCGTCGCGTTCAACTTCCACGCCGGGTAGTTTTTTAAGCAGGTCTTCCACCAGGGCGTTTTCTTTTACTTTAAAAGAACCGGCGTTGAATTCAATGGTATCGCTTTTGATGGTCACCGGATTGGCTTCGCCGGTGACCTGGACTTCGTTGAGCAGGGTGTTTTTAACTTCCATGCGCAGGATGCCGAGTGAAATTTCAACGCCGCCCTGCCCGCCGGATGGGGGAACCTGTATCCGTTGCTGAAGATTTTTATAGCCGAAATAAGTTGCCCGAAGCAGGTATTCACCGCTGTTCAGGTTTTTGAACTCGAACCCCCCGCCTGTTTGGGAGCGGGTAAAAAACAGCAGCGAACTGTCCTGGGGATGGAGCAGCATGACCGTAGCCATTTCCAGGGGCGCATGTGCGCTATCCTGCAATATGCCGCGCAGGGTATATTTTTGGGAAAAAAGCAGGCTGGGGAGTAAAAGAAGGGAGAATAAAAGTTTTGTTTTCATAGCTTAATAAAAAGTCATGATGAAAAGTCATAATGTAAAATGCCAAGAGACAATGCACCGGAATTTACATTTTGGCTTTTATCTTTAATTGCGGTGGCAAAGGTATTGTCCCCTCTCCGGCAGGCAGGTTAAACGACCTTGAAGGAAGGTTAAAAAAGGTTAATGACATTTAGACGTCATTTGAGCGCCCGGATTTGGAGCGGTTTTTGTTGCGGTTTTCCTTTAAGCCTCTATTTGAGGCTTCCTCACCGATTACGCTACAGCTTCATTTTTACCGTTTAACGTACCTGACTCCGGACTCTTAACATCGTCCGCTGTGGTACGGTCTTGTAATCTGGCGTCCTGCCCTTATAATCTTCACAACGTACTTTTTTACCTCGGACTGTGATTTTTAACCTGTCTGCCGCGAGGCGGAAAGACATTCTTATTTATTCACTTTTTCAAGGATAATCCTCTGGTCTATGAAAAAAGGTATCTTCACGATTGCCAAAATTTTGGCGGGCTGTTGTTGGTTGATTGTATTTGTCCCGGCTGTTACCGGGCGATCATCTATTCTGTTCCATTACCCGCCCCCTTCTTACGGTGCCCTTACTTCGGTCTGCTCCAAACAATTTAATGCCGGGCCACTTCCTGTGACGACTAACTCTGTTATGCCCGGAGTCAATGCAGGTGTCCTGATTTCGGGGCCGGACACCCTTTGTCCGGGTAATATTGTCGACTTTTGCGTTCCGGAAGTAGCGGGTGCGCAATACCACTGGAGCAGAACGGGCGATGGGGCAATCACCGATGCGGCTAACAAGTCCTGCACGAGGGTAGCCGCGCATCTCGTTTGTGACGGCAGTTTCACGCTTCGTTTGCGCATCCAAACTTCGGATGAAGACATTACTGTGGAAAAAACGGTGGTTGTGCAGGACAAACAGGCGCCCGTTGTCACCTGCCCTCCCGACATTACCGTCTCCTGCGACGAACAGTTGCCTACACCCGATCCAAGCGCCATGAAGGCCACGGATAACTGCGGGGGTATTAAACGGGATTTCGTAAGCGGGTTTGTGTACGATAAGATTTGTATCAACCGCTATAAAGCAACCCGGGTGTACAAGGCTACCGATGGCTGTGGAAATGTTACCACCTGCACCCAACGCCTCGAAGTAAGAGACGGGCTGGAACCCTACGTGACCTGCCCGCCCAACCTGACTGTGAGCTGCCCCGATGCGGCATTGACGCCAGATGTATTTTACGTCATTGCGGCGGACAATTGCGGATATGTCGCGCAAAAAACGCATACGAGCGACAAAGTATCCAGCCTGCCACAGGCGAACCGTTACCTTATTACGCGCACTTACCAGGCCGAAGATAACTGCGGCAACACGCAAACCTGCACGCAAAAATTGGAAGTTATTGATTCCGAGCCACCGAAGATTACCTGTCCGTCAAGTTTGACGGTCAGCTGCGCCAGTCAGGTGCCGGCAGCCAGCCCGGGCAATGCACAGGTGAGCGACAATTGTGGGACAGCGTTTCTGAACACGGAGGTAACGGATGTCATTTCCAATCAGGTTTGCGCCAGTCAGTATCATTTGACGCGCATTTTCAAGGTGACCGATGCAGCGGGCCATACGGCTTCCTGTTCACAAAAATATGTGGTGAACGATCAAACGCCACCCACCATTTCGTGCCCGCCCAATGCGACGCTCAGCTGCGGCGAGGATGCCCTGGAAGTAGATTTAAATAAGGTGGTCGTTTCAGACAATTGCGGTTCATACACGAAAAGCCACGTAAAGGACGACATTGCCAATAAAATATGCGACAACAATTTTACCCTCACCCGCACATTCCGGGTGGAAGATGATTGCGGTCGGAGCGCCACCTGTTCCGTCAAAATCCGGGTACAAAACCAGCCGGCTTCCACCGCTATTGTTTGTCCGCCGAATATTACGGTTTCCTGTCCGTCGGAGGCGCCGGCATCCAATCCGGCCAGCTCTGCTGTCAGCGACTATTGTGGCAACATCCTGAATACGGTTTCCTGGCTGGGTGACCTGGTCACTAACAAAACCTGCGACAACCGTTATGTGATTTCGCGTACTTACCGGGCCACGGATGCCTGTGGCGTTACCGGCAATTGCGTGCAAAAGATTACTGTTAGTGACCAAACGCCGCCAACGTTGGTTTGTCCGGTCAACATCACGGTCTCCTGTGCGGCCGAAGTGCCGCTTGCTGCACCCACCGACGTATCCGTATCGGACAACTGCAACGGTGGCAAGATGAGTATCTATGTGGGGGATGCCATTAGCAATAATACCTGCCAGAATCGCTATCTGATCACCCGCACCTACCGTTCGAAAGATGTATGCGGAAACGAAGGAACCTGCGTTCGTTTGATCACTGTCGACGATCAGACAGCGCCGGTACTCAAATGCCCGAACAACATTACGGTCGCCTGCGCCAACCTGGTACCGCCGGCAAATCCTGCTTTGGTGACCGGGACGGACAATTGCGCGGGAACGATCGCCAAACAATTTGCCGGCGATGTGATCAGCGACCAAGCCTGTTCAAACCGTTATACGCTGACACGTACTTACCAGGGCGCCGACCTTTGCGGAAATGTGGGCGCCTGTGCCCAAAAAATCACCGTGTCGGACCAAAAGGCGCCCCTGACCGTGGCCGATGAAAGCAAAATACCCGTCGTGGACATCGCCGGTGTCACGGCATCCGGCGAAAACTGTGGAGGCGTCATTTTGAAAGGGCACGTGGAAGACGTCATTTCCGACAGGGCTTGCGAAGGGAATTACCTGCTTAACCGGATTTACTCGGCCGCCGACGATTGCGGTAATAGCCAAACCTGTCAGCAAAAAATTACGGTAAACGGCTGTTTTTGTACCTACCCGCAGGAATTTTGGGGTGAGCCTGACGGGAAAACCGGTGTTTTCACTACGACACAAGTTATTGATTCGTTGCTGCGCCAGGGAGCGATCAGTATTGGCGACCCTTCCGGCTGCGGGTTGACAGTAGCTACCGCCGATTGCATTTTGGATATGTTGCCGGCCGCGGGGCCCTCGATACCTTTCGATGCTACCGGCCTTCCCCTTTGCGACGGTGAAATGGAGAATTCCCTGGCCGGCCAACTTATTGCCCTGCAACTAAACATCCGTTTCAACGCCAGCTTTCGCGGCATGAACCTCGGCGCGCTTCTCCTGGCAGACGTTTGTGCGTTCGATGCCGCGCAGCTGGCTACCCTGGGGTTGCCGCCCGGCGCCACGGTGCAGGATTTGGTGGCGGTGGCCAACACTTACCTGGCCAGCAAGTGTAACGATGTCAGCTTCCCCGACAACTATGGCGATCAGTTGGCTGCCGGTATCGCGATCCTGCACGAATACTGGAATCATTGCCAAAGCAATGAAACCTGCAAACCGGGCAATTTCAGTCCCGATGGCGTTTCTGAACGGAACCCGGATACCGCGGCAGAAGATTTACCGGCGCTGCTTTCCCTTGCGCCTAACCCCGTTTCCGCATTTTTACAAGTTAATTTTACCCTTCCGGCAGTTGAAAAAACACATTTGCGGATTTTCAATCGGGAAGGGAAACTCATATTACTCCATAGCGTTGAGGCTGTTGCCGGCGTTAATTCCCTGGAGATCGGGACGGCAGGCTGGGCGCCGGGACTATATTGGCTGGTGCTGACCAATGATAGCCTGGTGGAAACCCGGCGATTTATAGTGATCCGGTAGAGAACCGGGCTTTTAGGTATTTTTAAGGTCGCCTGAATATTGGTCAATCCTTATCAGATAT
>JAKLJF010000124.1 GCA_023151335.1 Thermoanaerobaculia bacterium
GTTTTGAGGAAGGCCTTGATCCGCACGTCGTGCAGGGCCGGGATGGCTTTGGCGCTGGTGGGACTGGCTGCCTCCAGGTCGCGGGCTGCGCCGGAATAATCTTCTTTTTTGAGTAGCAAAGCGCCGCGTTTTGTCAGCGCCGTGGCATTATTGGGGTCGAACGACAAAATTTTATTGTATTCCGCGATGGCTTTATCCTCCTGCCTTTTTTGAAGGTAATAATCGGCGAGCACGAAGCTGGTGGAGGTGTCTACTTTTTCTGCTTCAGAGCTCAGGGGTTCATCGGTGGGGGGCGGCTGCAGGGCCGCGAGCACGTTCGCGGCGATCGGCGTTTGCATCTGGTTGGCCAGCACCAGGTACAGCAATCGGGTAATGGCTTTCACGTCGTCGGTCCAGCCGGCCGATTCGGTGACGGTCAGCAGCCGGCTGATAGTAGTGTCGCCGGCATACCGTACGCCGCCGGCATCGAGCAGGCGGTAACGCACATCCACGGTGTAGTCTTTGCCCGAAACTTGGTTGACTTTGCCCCACACGAGCATGTGCGCATCACAATTGCGGGCAATTTCCACGGCCTGCGCCGGGTTGGGGTAATCCTTGTCGACATCGTAGTGTTCGTTGACGTCGGCGATGGCTTTCACCCGCAGACCGGGCGTTTCATCGATCAGGTCGTTCAGGCCGTCCATGATGTCGAATTCCGGTTTGGCCTGCCTGCGGGCGCCTGTTTGTTTGAATGGGAGGATCATCACCCGCATTTCGGCCTCTTTGCTGAAGCTCGGGCACTCTTCCTCGCGGATGAACAGGAACCAGATGAGAAAGCCCAGTACCAGCGTGCCTGCGCCGCCGATAAGGTAGTAGCGCCAGGCTTTTGAGCTGGTGGGTTTAATTTCCGTTTCAAAACCGGTTTTGCCGGCTTCCAGCTGGCGAACGATTTGCAGGGCCTTGTCGGCCAGCTGATTGGTTTTTAAACTTGCATCTTCCGGGGAAATAATGCCTTTGATCGTCTGGGCTTTCAATTGGTACAAGTCTGCCTGGTTGACCCGGGCAATGTCGGCCAATTCGGCATAACGGGCATCCGAATCGAGCAGTTGCGCCAGTTGTTCGTAAGCTTCTTCCAGCTTACCCTGTCCGATCAGTTGTTTGATAGCGCCAAGCGCTTTCGAGAGTTCCATAAAAGGCGGGTTAAATGGGATATAAACGCCTGTAAAGGTTAAAGAATTTTTTAAAGGGGCGTTAGGGTTTGTTTAAAAGAGGGTTTCTGGTTAGAAGGTTTCTGGTTGGCCAAGCGTTGGTCTAACCTTCAAACCAGAAACCTTCAAACCAGAAACCCTTTTAAAACCTTCCACACCGTTTCCGCCACGATCTTGTGCCCTTCCGCGTTGGGGTGGATGCCGTCTTCCAGGTTGAGGGAAGGTTCGCCGCCCACGTTTTCCAGCAAAAAAGGGACCAATGCTGTTTTATTGGCTTTGGCCAACGCGGGGTACATGTCGCGAAAAGCCTTTGTATATGCCGGTCCGAGGTTGGGGGGCGCCATCATACCGGCCACCACGATCTTGCAATCGGGATATTTGGCTTTTACCTGGTCGATGATCGCCTGGAGGTTCTTTTTTGATTCTTCGACGGGCAAACCGCGCAGGGCGTCGTTGCCGCCGAGTTCGAGCACGAATATATCCACCGGCTGGGTAAGTATCCAGTCGATCCTGTTTTTGCCACCGGCGGTGGTTTCGCCGCTCAGGCCGGCATTAACGCATTGGTAGGGCAGGCCAAGACTGTCAATTTTTTGCTGGATCAGGGCTGGAAATCCTTGTTCCGGCGACAATTGGTAGGCTGCTGTCAGACTGTTGCCAAAAAAGACAATGCTCTTTCGGGCTGGCGCGGCGGTCTTTGTTGCATCCGGTTCAGCGGCCACAGCCCCGGACGATGATGGAGCGGAATCGTTTTTTGTGCCGCATGAAATACCGGTTAAAGCAAATACTAAAAAAAAGAAAATGGATTGTCGCATAAAAAAAGGTTTGCCTTCAAACAGCAAGGCAAACCTAAGAGTTTAGCGGGATTTGTTGCAGTATGCATATACAGCAGGAAATCAGAAAGCCGAAAAGTATCGCCGCGCTTTACTTATTCACCGGTTCCGCCGCCAGAAGTTCGTTATTCAAACGCGCCAGATCAGGTTCCATTTTATTCCGAATACCGCGCATGGCCTCCTGAAGTGCCAGCAGATTGGCTTTTCGATGCGCTGAAGCGCCATCATATCCATAATAAAAAGCTACTGTGGTTTTACCTGTGCCCGGGGCCCGGTATTGTGCGATCACCCGCTGGTTGGCGTCCACGATTTCCATTTGCAACTCGAGATCCGCCTGGTACCTTGTAAAGGGCATGCCAGCCAGATTTGCAATATTCAAGGTCATCACCGAAGGAATGACCCATCCCCAACCCGGCATGGTGCGATTGTAATAAACCAGTTTGAACCTGGCCTCCCCGGTTTTTTCTCCACTTGAACGTGTCATGTTGTCAGACAGCTCATTAGCCAAAATCGTGAATACATCCTGCATCGAAGCCCCAACCCTGGTGTGCACTTCGAATGGGGAAGGTACCCAAGGATACCCGTACATGGAATTGCTGACAACGACATCTTCAAATAATTCGCCGGCGAACCGGGCGGCAAAACTTTCGGCATGCACTTTCATTTTCAGGGCCGGCAACGGCTCTTTCAGGGGCGAGTGTTGATGGTAATCCGTGACTTGGAGGGTGCGGCAACCGGCCAACAGGATTAGCGCACAAAGGGCAAACAGCATCTTTTTCATATTCCGGTATTTTATGGTTGACAAATAGATTTACCACAAGATTAACCGGCGCCGGGAAGGAGCGCAAGAGGTGTTCTTAAAAGTGTTAAAATTTAACCGTTTGTATTTTTATTGTTAAATCTTTTAACCCGCAACCTGTTTATTTTCAATTATTTGTGAAACTGTTAAAACCTGCTTTTCAGAAATACTAAAGTACTTTAACTGCTTTGAGTCCGGGAAGGCGCGGTATTTATCAAATGCTTCGCACATTTGCCTGAATCATTAGCAAACGATATGTCCCGCCGCCTGCCTACCGCACCAGAATTTATCGCCGGCATCCGTGCCGGCAACCGGGTCGTGCTCGGTCAGGCCATCACCCTGGTGGAGAGCGCACGGCCGGAACACCAGGCCCTGGCCCGGGAAATCATCGCTCAGCTCCTGAACGCTGCCGGGAATGATCCGTCCCATGTCACCGGGACAATCCGTAATCCGCCATCCGCCATCCGTATTGCCATCACCGGCGCCCCGGGCGTGGGTAAAAGCACGTTCATCGAAGCGCTTGGCATGTACCTGGTGGAACAGGGAAAAAAGGTGGCCGTGCTGGCCGTTGATCCGACAAGTTCGGTGAGCAAAGGCAGCATTCTGGGCGACAAAACGCGTATGGAACGGCTATCCGCTTCCGAACAGGCTTTTATCCGTCCTTCGCCTTCCGGCGAATCGCTGGGCGGGGTGGCGCGTAAAACCCGCGAAACCATACTGCTGGTGGAAGCCGCGGGTTATGATACGGTATTGATCGAAACCGTGGGCGTGGGGCAATCGGAAATAACCGTACACAGCATGACCGATGTATTTCTCCTGCTACTCCTGCCCGGCGCCGGCGACGAGCTGCAGGGGATCAAACGCGGCATCGTGGAAATGGCCGACATCCTGGCCGTAAACAAAGCCGACGGCGACCGTGTCAAGTTGGCCAATCAGGCCCGGGCGTACTATTTGAATGCCACCCACCTGCTTGCCCCAAAAACCAGTGGCTGGACGCCGCGTGTGCTCACCTGCAGTAGTCAGGAAAATACCGGTATTGCCGAAATCTGGCATGCCATCGTGGAATACCAACAATCGACGTTGGAAAACGGCTTTTTTACTGAAAACCGCCGCCGGCAGGCGGAGTACTGGTTCCGGGAAGCGCTGGACGCCGGCCTGAAAGCGGCTTTTTTCAGCCACCCCGCTGTGCAGGCCCGGCTTTCTGAACTGGAACCGGAAGTGCTGGCCGGGCGCGTGTCGCCGTTTGCCGCGGCAGAAATAGTATTAAAAGAGTTTGAACTTTGAACTGTTAAAAACTGATTTTTTTCCGGATGGCCGCCGGTATAGCGTCTTTATGCACCAGCATGGACATCGTTTTGCAGCGGAAATAGGGCTGTGATATGTACAGATAGCCTTTCATGTCGGGGTGCACCACGCCCCAGGAATTTTTGACGATGTAATATTTCGTGCCGTTTTGATCGGTGACGTAGCCGGTAATGTGCATGCCGTGATCGTCGGTGTTGGTGAGCTGATCGAATTCCGTCTGGCGTTCTTCCTGGGTCACCCATTTTTCCTTGAGCGGCGTTTTGAACCATCCCCCTTTTTCTTCGGCGCTCATGTCGTCCCAGGTCGTTTGCGGCCACACCGCGAGACCTTCCTTGGCTGAAAAGGTCTTTTCGCTGACATCGCTGGCCCAAACGATCGTATAACCGTTTTCCACGGCATTGTCGGCCGTTTGCACCAATTCGTCTATGGGCAGGTTATAAAACAGGCCGTTCGACCAGTTGTCTGCCACTTCCAGCACGAAAGGTTTGTAAAAATCGTGGTGGTTGTAAGAAGTGAGCGCTACGTAGTTGTCGAGGTTGATGCCCAGGCTTTGGGCATAGGATTGCGGCGTGTATTCTTTTCCGTCCACCGTGAATTTGGCCGGGGGGGCGCCCATGTAGCCGTCGAGCGCGCCGGCATAAGCCTTCATCCACTGTTTGCTGAGTTTGCCGTCGGGCATTTTAACCAAGGCGTCCACCATGGCTTTCAGGACGGCTTCCATTTCGCCGTGCACCGGCTTGTCCTGGCCGGCCGGGAACCCGGAATAAGCTGAATAGGGCATCAGGCCGTATTCGCGGACGATCTTCAGTACGTCGTGCGTTTCGGCGCCCTGGCCGAAAGCGGCCGAGCCCTGGCGGCGCACGTAGTTTTCGGCGCGTTCGAGATAACCGGCCCGCACGGTGTACATTTCGCTCAGATTGACCGGCGTTTTGCCCAAGCGGATCAGCTCGCTTTCAAAAAAGGAATTGGCCGAATATACCCAGCAGGTACCCGACTTGTTCTGATTTTCCACCGGCGTCACGCCGGCCATTTTTTTCAGGGTAAACTGGTAGCCGTTCAGGGTAACGGGCAAATCCTGGGCTGCCAACGTGACCAGCCCGAAACACAGGGCAAGGAGTGTAAATAACTGCTTCATCTGCAAATTTTTTCTGGCGAAAGTAGAATCTCTGCCCGGGTAAGTTCGCCCGGAAACGACGAAAAGCCCCCGTCTCCCTTTGAAAACCGGTCTTTTGCCGGGAAATGTAAAGTCAAAAGTCCGGTAGGGTTTGTTGTTGGCAGGGACGCTAACAGCGGCATCTCATTGATAATCAAACCCAAAGGCCGTTCTTGGCGTCCTCGCCAACAACATTGATTACCAGCCATTTATAAAAACGTTACGAACTATTGCAGCAGTTTCTGATGTGGCGCCGGCGAAGAGGTGTCATCAGCCGAAGTATGAGGTTGGTGACATCCCGGAACAGTTCCACAGCCTGGTGTGGTTGGAGCTGTCACCGCTCCTGCGTCGCGATGACAGCTCCAACCGGGCCACATCAGAAACTGCCGGAACTAAAGTGGTGTTTTTGCCTGTCAAGTTGTTCTTTTTTGTTAAAAGGAAAAAATTTATTGTTAAACAGTAAATTTTTTTTGCAAAACAAAAAACAGGCTTACATCTTTGTCTCGTCAACCTTTTTTAACAAAAATGTGATCTATGAAATTTGCACCGAAAATCACCTTGCCGCGGATACTGCAGTACGTATTCATGGCCTTGCTCGTGGCAGGCAGCGTATTGCTGGTATTGAACCAGATCCAATATTTTGGCCTTGCCGACGGCCGGCCTTCCATTACAGGATGGGTCTCCACCTCCGATATTCCGATCCGATCCGTCAGCATGACTAACCCTGCCGTTAACGGCGACCTGCGCCTGTACAATTTTAATCAACAACAATTCCTGGTCGTGCATCTGGCCGGCCGTGGCGAAGTATTCCAGTCGAAGTATCTGGGATTTATTTTATTTAAAAGCCTGGCCTGGGTATGCGGACTTTTGGTGTTGTACCAGATGTTTCGCATTTTTCAAAATCTCCACCATGGTCAGACCTTCCGCGAGGAGAATATCCGGCGGGTGCGGTACATCGCTTTCCTGATACCGGCCGTTCCGTTGGCGGCTTTTCTCGCCGCCCGGATCCTCGCGGGCATTGTGCGCGCTTTGCCTGACTACCAGTCCGTGGCTGTGCGGCCCGCCGATTCGGTGGAAGATATTGCCGGCGGCCTGTTAATTGCCTTGCTCATTTTTTCGCTGGTGGAAATATTCCAGCGCGGCACTCACCTTCAACAAGAACAAGACCTGACCATTTAAGCCATGCCGATCATTGTAAATCTGGATGTTATGATGGCCAAACGCAAAATGTCACTTACCGAACTGGCGGAAAAAGTAGACATCACCCTGGCCAACCTTTCCATACTTAAAACCGGCAAAGCAAAAGCCATTCGATTCGGAACCCTCGAAGCGATTTGCGCGGCATTAGATTGCCAGCCGGGGGATATTTTGGAGTATTTACCTGGTAATGAGGAAAGTTAAATTTATGCCTGTTTGGTTGGGCAGGTATTGAACCCAAAAATTGTGTACAGCGGGCAAAAACTCACAACACTGGTAGCCACAAATACGGCTGCTACCACCAGCAATACCGTGCCCAGCATACCGGTCAGCGTACCGGTAAAATACAAGGCCGCGATGAGGATAGCGATCAGTACACGGACGATGCGGTCGGTGTTTCCCATGTTCTTTTTCATAAAACATACATTTAAGGATGACAAAATGTGTTGAGGACCCAAACGATGCCGGCAATCAGGGCCAGGCAGGTCAGGCAAACCAGGACGAATTTGACGACCTTGTTTCTCATCCCACAAATTTGTGATTCCGAACAGGGAATTTATAGTGACAAAAGTCACGGTTCATTGCCGTTATACCATAAAATCCTCGGGCCGGAGTGCCGAAAAATCGGAAATGATCCGCAACACGTTGTCGAAACGGGCAAACTCCTCCGGCGCGTGCGTGGTGGTCACGATCACGGAAGCCATGCCGGCCCGCCGGCTGGCTTCCGCGCCGGTGGGCGAGTCTTCGAACACCAGGCAATTTTCCGGCTTAAGCTCCAGGCGTTCGGCCACTTTAAGGAATACCTCCGGATCGGGTTTGCCTTTATCAACCATTTTAGCGTCGAAAACGGCCCGGAACAGGGGCCGCAATCCAAGGTTATCCAGCACGAAGTCCACGTTTTCGCGGGGCGCGGCAGTACCGATACCCATTGGAATGCCGAGCCTGTGCGCAGCCCGGAGGAAGTTATCGAGACCTTCTATCAGCTTGAGATCCGGCAGAAAAATATCGCGGTAAGCGGCTTCTTTTTCCCACGCGATCCGGCGCCGGTCTTCCGGACCGAAACGCTCGCCGAACAAACGTTCTATGATCTCTTCATTGATACCGTGAATACTCGCTTTCACCTCTTCCAGTGTGAGTTCGAGGCCGTTTTCTGCCAGTTTGAGTTGCCAGGCGCGGTGATGCACCATCATGTTGTCCACCATCGTGCCGTCCATGTCGAAAATAAATCCCTGGATCATAGGGGGCGAAGGTAGGGGTTTATGGGGGTTTATGAGGGTTTATGAGGGTTTATGAGGGTTTAGAGGATTTAGAGGGGTAATCAATAAAGTATCTTCCCGTTCCACCAGTTCGTTTCGATAATGGCGTTGTTTTTCCGGTAGAATTTAAGGGCCGGCTCGTTCCAGTCGAGCACCTGCCATTTGACGAGACGGCAGCCCCGTTGCCGGCCTTCCTCCACAAAAGCATCGAACAGCATTTGGCCGATGCCATGGCGGCGGTATGCTTCATTTACCACAAAATCGTCGAGGTAGAGCATTTTTCCCCGCCAGGTGGAGTAGGCCATGTAATACAGTGTCATACCGACGACCTGGCCGTCTGCTTCCGCCACAGTGGCTTCAAACAGACCGTTGCGGAAATCTTCCAGGTACTCCTCCGGCGTTGTTTCCACGGCTTCCGGTTCTTTTTCATATACGGCCAGTTCGTATACGAGGGCGTGGATGGCCGGCATGTCGTCTTCGGTGGCGGGCCGGATGATGATATTCATTTCTTTTTGTGTTTAGCGTTTTTTTCGCGGTAAAGGTCTTCGTCTATCAGCACAGCCTCGTGCAGGATCTCAAGGATCTCATTTTCCCGCATATCCTTTACCGAAAGCAGGCGAAGGTACGCCACTTCCTTGCGTTCGCCCATTTCCAGCAAGCCCTTTTCGTTGGAAAGCAGATGGCCGCGGGCGAAACCGAATGCAACGCCCGCCAATTGGCCGCTGTAGGGAAAAGAGGCCGGATATATGAAACAGATCCGGCTGCGGCGGTGATAATACGGTACGCCATAGCCGAATTTTTCCCGACATTCCGGAAAATTTTCCAGTATCAGCTGACGCAGACGCAGGCACAGCGGTTTTTCCGAAGGCAGCAAAGCCTCGTAAAAGTTATCGAAGTCTTTGAATTTGTTCAGTTGGAGCATAAATTGTTCTCAATGTACACTTCCATATCCTTTTTTCGGCAAATCTAAACTTTCTAAACCCTCTAAACCCTCTAAACCCTCTAAACCCTCTAAACTTTCTAAACCCTCATAAACCTCATAAACCTCCATAAACCCTCATAAACCTTCCCAAACTTATCCGAACTTTGCCCCGGCCTTTGCGGTGAAACCACATCCGGGCGATGTTTCGCTCAATTTAGCATGCGCGTATTTTTTTGATTTTCTAACTTCGCATTCACGAAACGCAACCAACTGAGCAAAAGCGTATGAAATGGCTGGTGAACGCAATGGTTAAACAGTACCTGCGCCTGCGTATGAATCGCATCGAGCGGTACATGCGAAGGCCGGAAGCGGCTCAGGAGCGCTGGCTGAGCAAACTGATCGACAGCGCCCGGCATACGGAATTCGGACGGGCGCATCATTTTTCCTCCATTCGTTCGCCGCGGGATTTTGCCCGGCAGGTACCTGTACACGACTACGACCGCATCAAAGGCTACATCGCCCGGATGATGCACGGCGAACGCGACGTGCTCTGGCCCGGGGAAATCAATTGGTACAGCAAAAGCAGCGGCACTACCAGCGACAAAAGTAAATTCATCCCTGTACCGCCTACCAATCTCGTGCAATGCCATATTGCCGGCACCTGGGACTCGCTGGCCCTGCTTTACCACAACAAACCCGATCTCGAAATCTTTCGCCGCCGCAACCTGCTCATGCCCGGCAGTTTCAGCCCCCTGGCAGAATATCCCAAAACCCGCGTCGGCGATATCAGCTCCATCCTTACCTACCACATGCCGGCCATCGGGCGAATGTTCTACACCCCCGATTTCGAAACGGCCCTGATGCCTAATTTTGAACAAAAAATCCAGCACATCGCCGGGTTGGTCAGCCGCACCGATGATATCGTCATGTTCGGCGGTGTGCCCACCTGGATACTGGTGCTGTTCCGCCAGATCTTGCAGATCACCGGCAAACAAAACATGCTCGAAGTCTGGCCGCGCCTGCAAGCCTATATGCACGGCGGCGTGGGCTTCGAACCCTACCGGCAAACCTTCCGCGAACTTATCCCGAGCGATTCATTCGTTTACCAGGAAATTTACAACGCCTCCGAAGGTTATTTCGGTGCACAGTGCGACCTGGACCGCAACGACATGTTGCTGCTGGCCGACAATGGCGTGTTCTATGAATTCATTCCCATCGAGGAATGGGATAAGGAACACCCCAAAACGGTGCTGCTCGCCGACGTGGAACTCGGCAAGGACTATGCCGTGCTGATCTCCTCCAACAACGGCCTCTGGCGCTACCTGCCCGGCGACACGGTGGTGTTCACCCGCAAATACCCGTTCTGTGTTCAGATATCCGGCCGTACCAAGCAGTATATCAATGCTTTCGGCGAGGAAGTCATGGTGGGCGATACCGACAAGGCCCTCGCCGAAACCTGCCGGCAAATGAACGTGGTGGTGTCGGAATACACCGCCGCGCCGGTGTATTTCGCCAACGAACGCGCCAAAGGCGGCCACGAATGGGTGGTGGAATTCGAAAAAGCGCCCAGCGACCTGGAACGTTTCAACCAGATGCTCGACGAAACCCTGCAGCGCATCAACTCCGACTACGAGGCCAAACGATTCCGCGGCATGGCCCTCGACCGCCTGCGCCTGCGCCCCGTGCC
>JAKLJF010000125.1 GCA_023151335.1 Thermoanaerobaculia bacterium
ACGACGGTAATATATCCTTCCCTGACATCGATCAGGCCTTCCGATTTGAAGTCTGTGAGCGTTCTGATCACGGTTTCTTTGGCCGTACCGGCCAATGCGGCGAGGTCTTCGCGCAGCAGGTTTATCTCCCGGTAGCCCTGGTCGAAGAGATGGATGATGGAGGTGGCCACGCGTTTCCGGACGGAGTTATAGGCCAGGTCAATCAATTGTTGTTCCTGGTCGACGATATGACCGGCGAGCATTTTAATGAAGCGGGCGTTTACGTCGCGGTGGCCGTACACCAGGGCAAAAAAATCGTCTTTTGGGATCAGCCGAACCATGGAATCTTCCAGCGCCACGGCGCTTTCCGGGTAGCGGTCGTCGCGCAACAGCGCCAGGTATCCCAGGAAATCGCCGGCGCCGGCCACCCGCATGATCAGCTCGCGGCCGTCGTCGTTGGTTTTGAATATTTTAATACTTCCCTTCTCCACGTAAAACAGCCAGCGCGGTATTTCGCCTTCCTGAAAGATCGGGTCTTTTTTGCGGTAACTTCTGATTTCCCGGTTCTCCGACAGGCGTTGAATGGCCTCGATGGCTTTGGCTTCGTTGATAAAATGTTCCAGTCCGCCGCCGTTTTGTTTGGAAGCCTGTTTGAGCCGTTCGTTCTTTTTTAAACGCGTCTCGATCGTTTGCAGCAGGATCGTGTCGTCGAAAGGTTTTACGATATAGTCATCGGCGCCAAGCGACATGCCTTTGCGGAAATCTTCCTTTTCCGCTTTCGCCGTGAGAAAAATAAACGGCACGTCGGAAGTGACGGGTTGTTTGCTGAGAATATGCAGCACGCCGAAACCGTCGAGTTCGGGCATCATCACGTCGCACAGGATCAGATCAGGGCGTTCGTTCAGGGCTTTTTCAACGCCCACTTTGCCGTTTTCAGCGTTGATGGTTTGGTAACCGCTGAGTGAAAGTATCTCTGAAAGGTTCTCCCGAACCTCGGTGTTATCTTCAATGATCAGGATTTTCTTCATGATTGATCTTTTACGCGGCTCAAAAGTACGCAGAGATTCAGGGATTGCGAAACTGACGCAGATCATTTTCATGCCTGAGAACAGTCATGTAATGCAGCTGCCCTCTGCGACCACTTTTGCCTTGGAGAACAAAGTTTAAAATGTTCTCGAAAACTACCGCTCATTCACTTTAAATCACTCAAACATGAATGCCTTTGCACCGATTTCAACAATTATGTCCACCGAGCTGATAACGGTTAATCCGGAGGACAGCCTGCTTACGGTGAAGAAAATCTTCGAAACGCACACCTTTCACCACCTGCCCGTGGTGCGGTTCAAAAAGATTGTAGGGATTATTTCCAAAACGGATTTTGAACATTTTACGGGCGCCCTGAGCCATTTCGGCGATGACCGTTTTATGAACGAAAGCCGGTTGGAGCGTACCAAAGCCCAGGATATTATGACCAAAGGCATCGGTAAACTCGAACCGGACGACCGGATCAACGTGGCGCTCGAAATTTTCAGCAAAAACTGGTTCCATGCCCTGCCGGTAGTGAAAGATGACGAACTGATCGGCATCGTTACCACGCAGGACGTGATCAAAGCAGTGCTGAACGAAAAACCGAAGGAACCGCACATGGTGTACGAAAATCTGGACTAAAACAATTCAACTATTATCGGGTGAAGACTTTGCGTTGACCGAATTTACGCCATAATCAAGCCGCTGAAAGATGACAACGATTCAAATAGTGGGCATGGGCGATGCCAGGATGCATGCCCTTAAAAATAACCTGACCCAGGCTTTGGCCCAATTCCCACTCCAGGGCAAAATCGAGGAGATTTCGGAATTCAACAGTATTCACGCCAGCGGGGTGAAAGAACCCCCGGCACTGATCCTCGACGGCGAAATTGTTTCAGAAGGCGTGGTTCCCAGCGTGGAGGAGATCAAAAGGATGCTCCGTAACCGGAATTTGCTGCGCAGCAAATTGTACCGGTTACGGCGTATCCTCGTGCCCGTCGATCTCAGTCCTGCTTCCGAAAACGCGCTTGTATTTGCCTGTCATATTGCCCATCTGCTCGACGCTAATGTCGAAGTAGTCTATGCGATGGACAGCTTGTTCGAAGGCGCTTCACCGTCGCCTTCGGGGTTTTTGTCGGGCTACCGGAAAACCATGCAGAACGAGGTGGACGCTTTTGTGCGCAAGGCGACCAAAGACAGCAATATCAAATACCGCGGCATGCCCAATACGCCGGAGGAGCCCCGGCACGAACCCGGCACGGAACCGCCCTGGCTGCAGACCGATATCGTGTTCGGATTCCCGGAAGAGGTGCTGTTCGAACTATCGAAAAAAATGGATCTGATCATTATGGGCACCACCGGGCGCGGCGATCTGACGCGCAAAATTTTTGGCTCGGTCAGCATTTCCCTTTCCAAAAATGCCGAATGTCCGGTACTCCTGGTTCCGCCCCAGGTCACCTATACCGGGTTCCGTAACATTTTATACGCGAGCAATTTCGACTCGCTGGATCCGCTGACCGTCAAACAAACGGTAGCGTTTGCCCGCCGTTTTAAAGGCCAGTTGCATTTTGTACACGTGGGCCAGCCCGGTGAAAAAGGCGTCGACCTGGAGAAAAAACTCTTCGAGATCAATTACGTGTACGCCGATCCGGAGAAGCCCTTTATTTTCAGTAAAATCGTCGGCTCGAACGTCGTGGAAAGCCTGCATGAGTACGCCTTCGAACACCGGATCGACCTGTTCGTATTCGTTACCCACCAGCGTTCCTTCTGGGACGACCTGCTGCACCACAGCATCTCCAAGGATATGTTGCTGCATACCGATACCCCGGTGCTGGTGATCCATGCAGAGGGGGATGTAGGGTGATTTTTTTGGGGGTCTTGCTTTAGAAACAAAATGTTTTTACATTTGCCGGTTGTAAAAACATTTGTGTATAACTGGCGTATGAATTATTGTCCAAACTGTGCGGCCGAGCTGATACCGGGCTCCAAATTTTGTCACCGATGCGGCGATAAGGTGGCGGAAAAGACAAAAGTCTGTCCGGCATGCCATGAATCGAACCCGCTGGCTTCCGTGTTTTGCCACCACTGCGGTTTTCATTTCGAGGGCAAACAACGCCCCGACCGGCATTACGTGCCGCGTTACCATCTTGATTTTGACCCCAAAACGATAACGGAGCAGGTCAAGGCCCTGTTTTTTCGCGGCCTGAAAAGCAGGGTGGAACAGGAACACGACCCTGCCCGGTACAGCGATTACGTGGAACGCTTTTATCAGTCCAAATTCCGGGAGGTGTACGCCATCCGGGCTAAACAGATCGCCGAAGACGCGCTGAAACACTGGGAACGCTTCGGCACAGAAGGGCTACCCGAACTCGACCGGCGCATCGACAATGCCTTCGAAGGCCTGCTGGACTATTTCATCATCCAGTTTTGCCCCGACCTGAACGGTATCCTGTTGCCCGACGCCATCCTGCGCTACGAACGTGTGCAACCCGGGCAAACCGACCTGTGGCGTATGATCCAGGACTTTCTCGATTTCGACCATGAAGAAGAAGTGTTTTATTTCAACTTCGTGGCCATGCCCGAAGCATTGGTCGCCAACGCCTGCAAACAGTTCCTGACCGCCGGGCGCCGCGAAAAAGTGTACTTCATCTGCGATTTGTCGCTGAAAGGCAACTGCAAGGAAGGTTTCGCCATGACCGACCGGGGCATATACTGGCGCGCGCCGTTCGACAAGGCCCGGCAGGTGATGTACGCAGATTTGAAAGAAGTCGCCAAAGGCAAAGACTGGCTGACCATCAACGGCCATTTTTTCAACGCCAACCCCTCGCTCAACCTGAAACTGTGCAAACTGCTCAAAAAACTGCGCGGCTGGCAACCGGCCACGGTGGCCGTTTAAATCCGGTGAAACTTTTTTATCAAATTCCGGGTTTAAGTATTGATAATTTTTCGCGTTTGCTCGTATCTTTGCCGCGCTAAATTAAAACGGAGATTGTAGCTCAGCTGGTTAGAGCGCTGGTTTGTGGCACCAGAGGTCGGGGGTTCGAACCCCCTCATTCTCCCTCAACCGGTTCCGATGTTATGTCGGGGCCGGTTTTTTTGTTTCTGTCAGCGCAAATCATTTAACTTTACTTCCTGAATAAACGCAATAATCAGATGGCCGAAATCAATTATGAGCGATTTACACCTTATCGGGAAATTCATGCGCTTATTGAGCGAAAGAAGATAAAATAAAACGGCCGCCCCATGCGCTTACCCACCCGAAAAAGCATCTTCATTGTCCTGCTGGCTATGGTCTTAGTCGTGGGGGTGGCGGTTGTTCCGGATATCATTTCGGAAGACTTGCGGGCTTGGTGTTTGAGCACCTTCGGGGAAGGGTATCAGGGGTATTTGTTGGTTTTTTTTGTGGTGGGGTCCGTCATTCTCCTCTTTCTCACCACCGACATCGGCAATTGGCTCCGCCCGAGCGCTACCCCCTCCAAACCCGACAGGTTCAATATCCCACCCGGCGCCGCGACGCGGAAGCAAATCAATCTCGCCAAAACGGCGATCAGCGAGGCAGAGCCGGAGCAGGCGCTGCGGCATCTTTCGGATTTGAAAGTGCCGGCGCTCGATACCGAAATCGCCACCCTGAGCAGCCGTTACGCCGAATACCGCCGTTCCAGCCGGCAAGGTATCAACTCCCGCGATGAAGAAAACCGCACCTACAACCGGATTACCAAAGGCATCCTGGATCTGATCAAAACCCTGGAAAGCGAACTTGCTACCGGCACGGAGAACTACCAAACTATCAAAGACTACCTCAAAAAACGCTACACCAACCGCTTGGGACAGAAACTGGCCAAACGTCAACCGGTCAACCTCCGACGCATACCCAGCACCGAAGGCACATCCTATGACCGCGCCGCGGCCTTTATCCCCTACTCCAGCGACGAAGTAGCCGGCACCATGGCGCAGAATTTTCGCGACGCCCGCGGGCGCCTGCTCATTGTCGGAGCGCCCGGGGCCGGAAAAACTACCCTCCTGCTCCAACTGGTACTTGATCTGCTCAACTCCGAACCCGACGCCCTGCCCGTACTGCTCAACCTCGCCACCTGGTCATCCGAATACATCACCCTCGAAGCCTGGCTCAAAAAAATCCTCCCGGCCGAACTCGGTATTTCGGAAAAATACGCACAGGAAATCATTCAACAAGGCCGCCTGATTCTCCTGCTCGACGGCTTCGATGAAATCCTATTTTTAGACCAGGCTGATTGCCTCGAAGCCATCGGCCGCTACGGCGAAGATGCCGGCCGGCAGTTCGTTATCTCTTCCCGCATCGACGAATACAAAGCCGTAGCTAAAGACGCACCAGTATATTGGCAAATTGAAGTCGGGCCGCTTTCCATCGAACAATTGGAAGCCGAACTAAACCGACTTTGGGAGACTGAAAATCAGCCCGAGTCCCGGGCGCTGTTGCAAGCCATTCAGAAAGATGCCCTGCTGCGCCAGGCCGCCGAAACACCGTTCTACTTCAATACCCTTCAAATACTTTTCAGCGGCGGAAAAACGCTGACCGATCTGCATTTCACCGCCAATACCTTGGAAGATCGGCAAACTGAAGTTCTGGAGCGGTTTATTCAATACGAATTGAAAGTACCAGGACGTCAGGAATACTCACCAGAGAAGGTAAAACATTGGCTATCATTTCTCGCCTCCCGCATGACCCAGCGAAATATGGTCGTGTTTGAGTTGAGGGATTTGCAGTATGATTGGTGGAGGTGGACAAAACAATGGTTAGTTCAATCTGGATTGGTTGCAGGGTTGACCAATAACATTATCGGAGGAATTATTGGTGGACTAATCTTCGGGTTGATTGGCGGACTAGTCTTCAAGCGAATGGGCTGGTTATTTACTGGATTGCTATTGGGCTTAATCTTTATGGTCGAATATGGGCTTATCGGATTCCTAATCTCTGGCTTAATTACTACGCTAATATTCCGGTTGGTCGGAGAATTGGTTTTTAATCTGGCCTTTAGAATGGTATTCGGAATGGGCTATGGGCTTCTTATGGGGCTAACTAAGGGTCTACTTAAAGGACTGCAGAAAAGAATGCCGATCATTATAACCAACGATCGAATAAACCTGTCATGGAATAATGTTTATCATAGTATAGGGAATGTCAGCCAAGTTATTTTAATCTTTTGGTTATTTGGTGCGATGTTTACTGGTGAAGTTGTTTATACAGGGATTGCTGGGTTAATCATCGCAATTCATGTCATATTGAATAAGTCAGATGACGACTTGATTCAGATACATACCCCTTATCATCGCTTCACGGCCTCTGCCAAAGCCCTCCATTTCTCCATCCTCCAGCACCTCCTCCTCCGCTACCAACTTTACAAACAGGGCTTGCTACCATTAAGGCTTGTCGATTTCCTCAACGCCCTCTCCCTCCGCCACATCCTCGAGTTCGACGGCGATCCCACCACCGGCAAAGGCGGCGGCGCCTGGCGCTTCCGGCATCGGATTTTGCAGGAGTGGTTTGCGGGGAGGTGGGGGGAGCCCCGCTAAAAAAAATGCCCGGAGCCTTCGAAGTGGCTATCCCACCACCCTACCAGCACCGGGCACTAATGAAAACTATTCGTCCCGAGTACTCGGGAACAGGGACATCAATCTGTTCAGTGACAGTCATCCGACCTTACATTTGAGCTACGGGA
Organism: Thermoanaerobaculia bacterium; assembly: GCA_023151335.1. Taxonomy (GTDB): domain Bacteria; phylum Bacteroidota; class Bacteroidia; order Chitinophagales; family Saprospiraceae; genus M3007. The sequence continues at coordinate 6,702 of JAKLJF010000125.1, forward strand.
CGAGAACCAGGCGGAAGCCATAGTTGTTGTTGCGGTTGTTCGGGTTGTTGTTGTTGTTGCGGTTAGCCGGTAGGCAGTTCTCCGCGTCGTTGTTCCAACTCCCGCCGCGAATAACACGGTTCGAACCCTCGATGGATGCCCTTTTATCATCATTTTTCAGTTTGAGATTTCTTCATTTTGTTGCCCCGCAGAAAGGCATTCATCTCCTGCAAAGCCCCGCCGCTGTCGCCCACTGGGATAGTGAATAGCTTGATTTGCATAATACGTTGTTTTTCAAAAAAAATTCGACCGCCCAAGGCGGTAAAGTAAAAAACGCTCGTTGCCTCAAAAAAAGTCGCAGAGGGGTCGTCCCTCCCCCTCCTTGCTCCTTTTTTCTCGCCAACGCGCTCTTGCTCAAATGTAAGGCCGGATGAACTGCCAACTGACTACGGGACGAGAACCAGGCGGAAGCCATAGTAGCCGGTGCGGTTGCGCGGGGGGCCGGCGCTGCGGTAAGCCGGTAGGCAGTCCTCCGCGTCGAGGTTCCAACTCCCGCCGCGAATAACACGGTACGAACCGCTTTTTGCCCCCCAGGGCGTTTCCGCAGGTAGTAAGTCGCCATACCAGTCGAAACACCATTCCCATACGTTGCCGCTCATATCGTAAAGTCCTGCGCCGTTGGCTTTTTTTGCTCTTACCGCTTGCGTACGGCTGTCGCTGTTACTTCCGTACCAGGCCACTTCGTCGATCTCATCGCTGCCGCTGTACTTAAATGTATCGTGCCGGGCGCCACCTTTAGCGGCATACTCCCATTCCGCCTCGGTGGGCAGCCGGTAGCCGCGGGCGTTTTCGGGCAGAGTGACCGTCCATTTAAAATCGTCCAACCTGTTTTCATTCAAAGAGTCTTTTTCTCCCGGTTTGATCGCATACGCGGGTGTGCAGTTCATTTTCCGGCTGAGCCAGTTGGCGTACTCCACGGCATCGTACCAATTGACATAAACGACCGGATTATCGCCGATCCAGCCCCAGGAGGGTTGGTATTTTGCCTCTTCCAGCATTTTGCCATCCCCTCCTATCCGTTGGGTAATATCGCGGCCGTTGGCCCAGCAAAAAAGATTGTACTGCCATACGGTGGTTTCAGTTTCGGCCATCCGGAAATTTGGCACGGCGGTTTCGTATTTGCCCTGCATTTGGTAAGCGCCATCTTTCATTTCCACCATCACCGGGAAATATCGGGCATTAAGCAGGCTGTCTCTATCTTTGTCGAGCGCATTCAAGGCATCCCCGATGTCGTTTTTTTGCGAAATACCGGGTTTGCCGAGCAGTTTGGCTGCCATTTCAAAAGGTTCAATTGCTTGAGCAGATTGCCCTGCATGAAAACGGAAAAAGGCAATCTCCATCAGTTCATAGGCAACACTGTCACGCACAGTGCCGAGGGAGGCGGCATTTACCAACAAGGAAAAAGCGGCATTATAATCGAGATGCAGTATGGCGTCACGGGATTGAGCAAGCAAATTGGTAACAACTACTTGGGTGAGCCTTTCCGCTTCTGCTTTTGCCTGGTTTGCCAATAGGGTTGCCTCATTTGCTTCCTGCTTTTTTTGTTCTGCTTCAATTTTCGCCTGCCTGGCCTTTTCGGAATCTATGCCGGATTGTTTAATCGCTGCCTGTGCTTTTACTTCCGCGATGCGGGCGGCTTCCTGCGCCACAGCGGCCTCTTTTGTTTTTTGATCTGCCTCTTTTTGGGCCGCCAAAGCGGTACGGGTAGCAGCCTTGGCATTTCCTTTTTCAATTCCGGCCAGGGAATCGCTTACGGCGGCTGCACGGGTTTTTACCTGGGCCAGGGAATCGCTTATTTCGGCGTCACGGGTTTTCTGCTCAGCTAACCCCACTGCGTTAGCCGCTTTTTTCGACTGCTGGTAGGCAATCCAAATGGAAATTGCCGCTCCCAACACCAACACCCCCGCAATAACCGACGTCAGCATTGCCCGCCGCTGCCGCCGTTGCGCTTCTGCCTTTTCCCGCGCAATGCGGGCTTCTTCGGCGGCCAGTTCTTCCTTCCGTTGTTGTTCCAGCCGCTCCCTTTTCAACTCCAGCACCGGTTCCAGCAGCGTATCATGCGGCAGTTCGTAGGTGTAGCCGCCCCCGGCGCCGGGTTCGGCGCGCAGCAGGCGGTTGGCCACCAGGGTTTCGAGCAGGGCCGGTTCTATGCCGTAAAAACGCCCGATTTGCGCTTCGTGCAGGTTCAGGCGCACCGGAGGGTCGCCTTCCTGCGCCAGTCCTTCCTCGCACAGCCGGCGGGCGGCCAGCCGTTCGGCCTCGCCGGGCAGGGCGTCTATCCGTTCGAGATAGTAATCTTTCACGATGGTTTTCAGTGTGCCGAGGTTTTCGGGCGTAAAGTGCGTCACCCCCTCCTGTTCCGCCCGCCGCTCGAACGATTCGGCCAGTATTTGCAGTTGATTGGTCTCTACCCTGCCCTCTTCGTCGGCCAGGAAGTCGAGTATTTTGCCCATCGCCTCCGGCGCAAATCCAAACGCCGGCGTGTCGAATCCCGGCAGTCCGGCGGGCCGCTCCAAGGCTTCCTGCGCCTGTGTGCGAGGCAGCGGGTGCAGGGCGTACCGGCGGCCGAAAATGGCCGGCAGCGGGTATTTGAGTTTGTCCATCAGGTGCAGCCGGTCTTCGCGGATGGCAAACACGGCTTTCACATCCAGGCGCGCGGCCAGCAGGTTCTGCATGTCTTCCGGCAGTCCGGCGTATCGCTCGGCCACTTCCGGCGGCAGGTCGCCGTGCAGCGCCTGGCTCAACTCGTCGGCAAAGCGCTGCTGCTGCGCCAGCGGATAGGTAAAAAACTCCTCAAACTGGTCGAAAATCAGCACCACCCGCCGCTGCCCGCTGCGTTTCAGGGCCAGCCAGAGCGTATCGCCGGCCTCGCCCGGCGGGAGCGCGGCGTCGATGCACGCGGCATCCGGGCCGGGCGGAAAGGCCTGGGCAAGGAAAGCGCGCGTCGTTTCGGCCGGGGCCGTCTTGTCGGGCACCCAGGCTCCGAATTTGACTGCCAGCGGCTCATACCACCGCTCCGAACCGGGTTTTTCGGCCAACAGCCGCGGCACGATACTTTCTTCGCCATTTGGCGTTGGATCGACAATCTTTGATTTTTCGGCCAGTAGCCGCGGCACGATACCGGCATTGAGCAACGAACTTTTTCCATGGCCCGATTTGCCGAACAGCACCACGGTTTTTTCCAGCGCGATCAGCGCGTACAGGTCGCGTATGTCGGCGTCGCGGCCGAAAAAACGGTCCTGCTCCTCCGTCTTAAATGGATTGATACCCGGAAATCTGCGTTTCGTTTTCATAGGGTATAGGCGTATTGGTTCCCGGTTTCGAGCAGGCGAAATTTCAGGTTCTGGCACTTTTCCCAAAACTGCTCCTTGGTCAGGGCGTACGTGTTCAGCCCGCGTTTCAGTTCGTTGAACTGGCTGATCAGCATGGTGGCCGTGTCTTTTTCTCCGATACCG
>JAKLJF010000126.1 GCA_023151335.1 Thermoanaerobaculia bacterium
CGGATGTTCTACATCTACACCTGTGTCGAGCACCGCAATTTTTATGTCCGGATTTCCCTTCGAATACAGATGTGCCTGTCGTAGAAATATCTGGTCGCGCGAACGGTCGAATTGGAAATCGGCCGATGCGGCAAGGCTGACAGCGGGAAGTTCGGCGCCGGACACTTCTACCGGCCTTGCGTAATCTACTGAAGGGCTGAATTTTATGGCATCTATGAGTTCGTTGGGAAGCGCCGTTTCTTCCTTTAAAATGATCCGGTAAATTCGATCAAATCCTTGTCTGATTTCATCTGCTGAATAGTGCAATCCCGTTTTGGGCTTGTATTCCTTAGTGATCCAGTAACTCCGGTTAAATTTTTTCAATATCCCGTCCAGATCATTATTAAATTTTTCGATGGATACGGTTTTATTGCCAATAAAATCCAGCCAGTGTGGTACGTACCGGTAGGGTAACGGAGATTTTAATTTGATGTCTATATGTGGTTTCATCGGTGATGCTTCAGGTTAGGCAGGATTTCCGGAAAGGCGTTGTTATGGTTGGTTTACGTCTGTTTCTTTAAATGCAGGAGCACCGCCTCGGTCCGGTTTTGTACTTGCAACTTGGTATAAATGTGATGGATATGTTGTTTTACCGTGTTAATACTGATGCCGAGATAATTGGCAATTTCCTTATACAAATGGCCTTTGGCGAGCAAGTCGAGCACAGCCGATTCCCGGTCTGAAATCAGCGACTGACTGCCTTGTGGGTGCGGAGTTTCCCTGAAGGAGAGTAACACCCGCCGGGCGATGTCGCTGCTCATGGGCGCTCCTCCCTGCAAAGCGTCTGTTATAGCGTCCAGCATTCTTTCGGGATTTTCCCGTTTCAACAAATATCCGTCTGCTCCCGCTTTGAGCGCCGCAAATACTTCATCGTCGTGTTCCATCACGGTGAACATCAGCACTTTTACTTCAGGTCGACGGGCTTTCAGGTGTACCAGACAATCGATGCCGTTCATACCCGGCAAACGAATATCGAGAATGACCAGATCGGCCCGCTCAAACGCGCGATCGGCAAAGAACTGTTTGGCACTGACGCAGCCGGACACTTCGGCAAAACGCCCACTCATACGCAGCAGACCACACAAGCTTTCCAGCACTTCCAACTGATCTTCCACAATGAAAATATTGGGCAGGGCCTGTTCCGTATCCATATTACAAAGGTTGGCGTGAAATGGGAGGTGTGCAATAATACGTTTGTGTTATCCGGTTGGGCGGTTTATGGGCAATTAGCAACTTGTTTTAGCGAAATTCCGGTTCGGAGAACAACCCTTGTACCACAACGGTTTTCAATTTCGACCGAGCCGCCGAGCGCTTTCATTCTTTGACGGAGATTATACAAGCCGTTTCCTGCCAAAGCGTTGCAGCCCGCGTAAAATGCGGATACGTATTCGGATGGAATACCTTTTCCATTGTCTTTTACCATGATTTCCAGCTGCCCGTTTATGGAAATACATATACATACTTCTGTTGCGCCGGCATGTTTGACCACGTTATGCAGGCATTCTTTCATGGCCAGCAACACATTTTTCCTATGTTCGCCGCTGAGGGGAAGTGCTGGAAGTTGATCCGGAATTTCGATTTGAAATTGTATGCCGTGGCTATCCAGGTAGTCGCCGGCACAGCGTCGCAGGTGGTGTGCCAGGTTTTCAAAGGTATCATTCCGACTGTTCATCACCCAAACAATATCAGCCATTTTTTCCATCACTTCGGAAGCGGAACGGGCAATTTTGTCGAGACGCGCTGCCTTGACAGGGTCGTCCTCCATTTCGCGTGCCAGCAAACTGAGCAACCGGATTGTAGTCAGGCCAGAGCCAAGATCGTCGTGTATTTCAGCCGCAATACGATCGTGCTCCAGTCGGAACGCCAGGTCTTTTTCCGTTCGCAGGCGCTGGTTTTCAAGTAAAAGTTGCTGCTGCCGGTACTGGTAATTTAAAAAAGCAAAAAACAGACCGGCAACCGCCCCGAGCACAATCAGTCGGAACCACCAGCCGGTCCACCAGGGAGGTTTATCATTTTGAACAAGAAGGGGAACCGTTTCATGACCAATTATGTCACCGGCTATTTTTCTTCCATATTCGTCAGACAGAGACGGTTGCTGAAACGAGCCGAGTAAAAGGGCTGTGGCGATAACCATGAGGCAAACCGCACAGTATTGGATCTTCATTGGTTTAGTAGTTAGGCCAGGACAATTTGAGCGAATAATGTCGAAACCGGATTGGTTTGCCGACGCCTAAAGATATTAAGTAAATTCAAAATACAAAATAAATTTTATTGGCCTTCTGACGAAAAGTGGCTGATACCTTTTTTGCAAAGCTGGCATCGTCGTCTGATATAAATTCGTAATATTGCCCGGCGAATTATTACCATTATCCCTGTTAAAAACGTACTTTTCCAAAAGCCTTTTTTGCCGGAACAACCAATGTTTTTCGCCAAACAGCGTTTAACGGGAGGTTCAGGCCATTGTCATTTGTAACAAACACTAACATAATCCGATCATCATGAACTTTTTCCCGCGACAGCTTTGGTGGCTGGGGGTAATGTTTTTTTTGACGCCCTCCGTCTTTTCCGCCCAATCTCCCTGCCCGACGCCGATCGACCTGAAGTTGCTCAGTTCCAGCTCTGTTTACACTTCTTTCTCCTGGACGGGCTCCGGGCTGACCAACACCCTGTATCAATGGGAAATTGGTTTCCCCGGCTTCAACCCGGGTAACAATCAATTCATCGTTCGCGACACTACTTCCGATACGGCAGATATTGCCTTCGGACTGGTTACTTCCACTTTGTTCGAACTGAGAATTCGGGCGATTTGCGGCAACATGAACGGAGATACAAGCAATTGGTCGCTCCCCTTGCAATTCAGTACGCCTCCGGGTTGCAATGAAGAGTTTACCGATCCGGGCGGTCCATTGGGCAACTATCCCAATGGAGTGACCGACACCGTGATTATCTGCCCGCAGTCGGACTCTGAAGTGGTGAAATTGACTTTTCTGAGCTTCGCCACCGAACAAGCCGGTGATGTCCTGAAAATTTTTGACGGCAACAATCTGGGCTCGCCTCTGCTCGCCACTTTATCCGGTGTGTATCTGCCGCCGCTCGACACACTGCCGGGTCCATTTGTAGCCACTAATCCGAGCGGATGCCTGTCCACCTTATTTTCTTCCAACGGACAAAACAACAATGACGGTTGGGCCGCCTTTGTCACCTGCGTAAAACCCGACTCCTGCCTGGGTCTTGCCGATCTTTCCGTAGACTCTGTAAGCGGCACTTTTGCCAAAATATCCTGGACGGCATTGTTCGGTGCGGATCTGTTCGAATGGGAACTCGGCATTGCCCCCTTTGATACCAGCGGCACACCTGTTTTAAGCGATACCACTTCCGCAGACACCCTGACTTTGAACAACTTATCCAGCCAAACGGATTATGTGCTCCTCCTCCGCAGCCGCTGCGACAGTACTTCCTACAGCCATTGGTTCAGCATTTCCTTTTCCACGCCCATTTCCTGCGGCGACACCTTATATGATAGCGGCGGGGCAGACGAGGATTATTTTGCTAATGAAAATTACACAACGACCATTTGCCCCGATTCAGCGCACCATACCGTGACATTGACTTTTCTGTCTTTTAAGACACAGCAACTTGCCGATGTCCTGAGTATTTACGATGGCACAAGTATTTCAGCCCCATTCATCACGGCTTTTGCCGGCAACCTGAATCCCCTGCCTCCCCCCATTACGGCCACCAACGCTACCGGCTGCCTCACCCTGCAGTTCGTTTCCAATGGAACTAATGAACAGGAAGGTTGGGAAGCCCTGATCACTTGCGATACGGCCACCGATTGTTTCGATCCGCTTGATTTGAAGCTGGATTTCGTGAGCAGCGACTCGGCGGCGATTTCCTGGACAGGCATTTTCGGCGCCATGGGTTATGTGTGGGAACTGGATACGGTGGCGTTCGCGCCGGGTACGGGCTCCGCACTTTTGTCCGACACCGTATCGGTAAATGCCCTTTACCTCGACAGTCTGGAGAGCGGACAATCCTATTTCGTTTATATCAAAACGAAATGCGCCAGCGACACCAGCGCCTGGTTTGGGCCGCTGGAATTTGTAACGCCGCCCGGATGCGGGGATAATTTTTATGACAGCGGCGGGCCAAATCAAAATTACAGTCCTAATGAAGACTATACGACAGTCATTTGTCCGGATGCCCCCGGAGAAGTCGTCTCCCTGACTTTTAGCGCCTTTGATCTGGGGAACGGCGACACGCTGAGCATTTACAACGGCGACTCGATCAATCCGCTGCTGATCCTTGCCACTTTAAAAGACAACCCACCTGGTCCCGGACCCTTCACTGCCACTGTCGCCAGCGGTTGCCTGACCGTTCGCTTTACCTCGGATGGAAACAACCAAAAAGAAGGCTGGGAGGCCGCCGTGACCTGCGCTCCGCCGGCAGATTGTAATCCGGCACTTTTGCTCAAAGTCGATTCGGTGGAAGGCGCTGCCGTGCATGTTTCCTGGGCCGCTATGGCCGGCGCGGTGGCTTATGAATGGAAAATAGGGTTAATCCCTTACGCGCCAGGTTCCGGAATGGCGCTAGATAGCGGTGTCGTCACTTCCAATACCTTGTATATTGATGGGTTGACCCAACTCACCAATTATAGCCTCTGGATACGCACCTTGTGTGCCGGCGATACCAGCAGTTTTCAACAGTTAACCTTTACCACTACCGTAAATTGTTTTTCAAATGCTAATGTGCTGGAATGTAATGAAACTGCTACTGCTATTTCTGTTGGAACTGGCGCATGGTTACTGGATTGTTCTTTTCCATCCGCTCCAACTCTTGGACAGGAAAATGTATATCAGTTTACGGCCCCGGTTTCCAAAACTTTTAAATTAGTCATTGATCAGGTCAATGGCATCAATTTTACCGATTTTTATTACAAACCAGCTTCTGACGGGTGTAATCCCGATGGATGGAATTGCATTGGAAATACTTCCTTCGATACGCTATCATTGGGACCACTTATAGCAGGAATAAATTATCTGATATTAGCTGATCCACAATTATTTACACCTACAAGTATAAAATTCCGAATCATCGACTGCGCCCCCCTGAATGAAAACGCCGACAGCGCCATTACGCTGATCGTCAATGAACCCTGTACCGGCAATGTACACGCCAACGGCACGGCAGATTACACCACCGGCGAACCCGACCCGGATAGCCAAACCGATGTTTCAGACTTGATCGCGGGCCGCTGGATCACAGAGGCCGATCAAACAGTCTGGTTTAAATTCGTAGCGCCGGCCTCCGGCACCGTCACTATTTCCACCGACCAGATTCCGCTGGGCGACAACTACGACTCGCAGGTTGCCTTATACAGCGCTACTGATCCGGCCGATTATTCCACGTTCGAATACATCGAAAGCGATGAAGACAACGGAACGGCCATCAACGGGTTTAGCGCGGTGCTGTATTACACGGGTTTGACGCCCGGAGAATCCTACTACGTGCAGGTAGATGGTTTCGGCACCTCCAGCGGCACTTTCTGCATCGAAGTGCTCGACGGCATTTATCGCTACAACGACGGCAGTTGTATTGAAACTTACGCCGTGGCGGGTGTGGATGGCACGCAACCCGGCGGCGACCGCTGGTACGGCATTTATGGCGGACAAGACAACCTCGATCAGGGCCGGCTGATCGCGGCTATCAAACCAGGCGTCCAGAACCTGGATACTGTTTTTTGCCAGCTGATCACGTATACCGATTCCATACCGGTTTCTTCAAACGGCATTCCGTACATGCCGGCTTATTTTAATTTCAGTTCTTCCGTAGCGCCGGCTGCCCCGGTAGAATTGCGCCTGTTTTTTTACAATTACGAGCTGGATGCGTTGAAATTGAGAACCCAGCTATTCAACAATACTGCCGCCGATCTGGTGGTTTCACACTATTCCGGCCAAGACCCGGACTGTTCGCCTTTGCAACACAGTACAGCCGACGTCATTTTACTGGATACAGGCATCGTAAGCGAGGTGCATACCAGCGGTACCGCTTCTTTTTACCTGGAATTCAAGACCACCAAATCCCAGCTTGGCGAATTCGGCGCCCATTTTGGCCTCATCGCCCTGCCGGTGGAACTTAAATCCTTTGCCGGTTCGGTCCATCCCGCCTTCAACCGCCTGAATTGGGTCACTGCACTCGAAAAAAACGTGCAGTGGCATATCGTCGAACGCTCGCAGGATGGCGTCAACTGGACAGAAACCGGCCGGCTCCAAGGGGCGCCTGCATCGTACCAGGAACGCCGGTATCAGTTGGAAGACAAGTTGCCCCTACCCCAGGCTTATTACCGGCTGCGTACCCTCGACCTGGATGGCAAACAACAAATATCCAATGCCATACACCTGGTGCGGGAGAACGAACAATTGCGCATTGCGCAGGCGTTCCCCTCCCCCACCCCCGGCAGTGTGACCGTTCAATTTGTGTCGCCGGAAGAAGGGCAAATGACCATGCGCATTATCGATTTAAACAGCCGGGCGGTGTTGGAACAAGAGGTATTCGCTTCTAAAGGTTTGAATTCAAACATACTGGATATCAGTCATTTGCAAGCCGGCATTTATCTGCTGAACATCACGGGCGCCCATGCGGTAACGGTTCCGTACCGCATTGTAAAGCAATAATTATTATGGCGTAAATTTTGCTCGTCGATAATACTTTTAACCTACATTTACCCGTGGTTATCAATTTTGCCAACGACATATATGCAAAACGCCCAAACCATTTATTTACACACCATCGAGGGCCTTTTAAAGGACAATGAGGTCGAAAAGGCCCTCGATGCGTTGTTTGACCTGGATAAACAAACGGAGGCTGGTATTCAGGATGACCTCATCCTTCAGTCTGGCAATTTTAAGGAGGCGCATAAAGCCTTCCAGCGCGGAATGATCAGTTTCGAGGAATTTTCCCGCATTTCCGCGCGCACCCGCTACGGCCTGCTGGACCTGATGAACGACATTCCGCGCCGGATTGAACGTGATGCCAAGATCCGCAACCTGAGCACTTTTCAATTTCAGGTGCCTGACGAGGCCCGGCTGGAAAAGATCATCGGTCCGCACAATAACCTGTTAAAGATCAACTGGCTGGAAAAAGCGCTCCGGGCATCCAAATCAGTGTGCCGTGTCGTACGCGAGGACGGAGAACTGGGCACGGGCTTTCTGACAAAAGAGGGATATATTTTCACCAATAACCACGTACTCCCGAGCGCCGACCACGCGCGCACAGCCCGGGTGGAATTCAATTATGAAGTCGATGCCTCCGGCTCCACAAAAGCGCGGACGGCCTATCAACTCGACCCGTCGGATTTCATTACCAGCCCGCCCGATCAATTCGACTTTGCGCGGGTGCGGGTGATCGACAATCCGGCAACGCCCCTGAACCAGTGGGGCTGGGTGGAATTTGACCCCAGCGCCCTGCCCAGTATCGGCGAACCGGTCACGATCATCCAGCACCCGAAGGGCCAGGACAAACAAATCGCCCTCAATGCCAACGAAGTAGTAAGCGTTTGGAACCAATACGTCTTTTACACCACCGACACGGAACCGGGCAGCAGCGGCTCGCCGGTATTCAACAAAGACTGGAAAGTAGTGGCCATTCACCACGCCGGGAAAACCGATGCCGAAGGCGGCCTGCAAATCAATGCCCGGGGCGACCGCCGCGGCGCCAACAGGGGCATTTTATTTGAAAAAATATTCCAGTTCATGCAGCAGGGAGGCGTGGCGGCGCCAGCAGGAAAACCGGTATCCGGCGCCGAATCAGTAAAAAATGATCCGGTAGCCCCCGCATCCACTGCGCATACGGCTCATCACGAAGTGAAGCCCACCGCTCCCCCCGTGGCTTCAGGAAATGCGACACCCAAGTTCGTGGTGGTGTTTGATGCCGCCGACCTGCCGCATTACCAAACCCTGAACCGGCATTTGTTTATTCTCAAGGCCAATAAAAAAATCCAGCTCTACCAGGTGCATGAGGTATTGGGCGAAGGCCAGTTGGATCGGGCCGAATCAGAGCTGTCGAACGCCGATTATATCCTCGTGCTGATCACGTCGAATATTTTCAGCGACGAAAACTGGTATCACCTGATCATGAAAGCGCTGGATGCCGGCAAACGCGTCATTCCGGTGCGGATCACCAATTACGGCATTGAAGGTTCCGGGCTGGAGAAACTCCGTTCCCTCCCCACGATGAACCGCTCCGTGGCTGATTTTCCGAACGCCGACGCGGCTTACGCAGATATCGTGGCGGAGATAAAAAAGGTGATCCCTTAAACCGTCTTGCGCTCCATCTGCCCGGCTTTTTCCAGCACCGCGGCCTCTAATTTTTTCTTATAAGCAGAAACCCGTTCCAGCAATGCCGGGTCGCCTGTTCCCAGCATCTGCGCGGCCAGAATACCGGCATTACGGGCGGCGTTCAGCGCCACCGTAGCCACGGGCACGCCTTCGGGCATTTGCAGGATGGAAAGAATACTGTCCCAACCGTCGATTGAGTTGGAGGATTTCACCGGCACGCCGATCACGGGCAAGGGCGTGATAGCCGCTACCATGCCCGGCAAGTGCGCAGCCCCGCCTGCCCCTGCAATAATGACGCGAATACCGCGCTCCCGCGCCGTTTGCGCAAAATGAAACATCCGCCCCGGCGTACGGTGCGCCGAAACGATCGTCATTTCGAACGGCACCTGCAATTCGTTCAGGATATCGGCGGCTTTTTGCATCACCGGGAGATCGGAATCGGAACCCATTATTATAGCAACCATATTTGACGGTAGACGGTGGACGGTAGACGGTGGACGGTAGACGGTGGACGGTAGACGGTGGACGGTAGACGGTGCTGGGATTAAGTGATGACCTTGAGGGTTTTCTTTACAAATTCGGCTTTTTTGAGGGTTTCTTCGAGGGTGCCGGCGGTAATGGTGACATGTCCCATTTTTCGGAACGGCGCGGTCATGGCCTTTCCGTATACATGCAAACAAACCCCTTCCAGGGCGAGGCAATCTTCGGCGCCGGCATAACGGACGGGGCCTTTATATCCGGGTTCGCCCAGCAAATTTACCATGACGGCCGGCATTTTTTGCGTCACCGCACCCAGGGGCAGATTACAAATTGCCCGTAAATGCTGTTGAAACTGGCTGGTTTGTGCGCTTTCAATTGTATGATGGCCACTATTGTGGGGCCTGGGCGCCACTTCATTGACCAATAAACGACCATCCTCCGTCAGAAACATCTCCACGGCCAGCAAGCCGCATATATCAAAGGCGCGAATCACCCGTTCTGCCAGCGCTTCAGCCTCGGCCAACACAAGGGGAGACACTCGCGCGGGGCAAAGCAGCAATTCCACCAGGTTGGCATCCGGGTGCACATCCATTTCTACGGGGGTAAACACGACTACTTCGTCCGATTCGTTGCGCGCCGCGATAACAGCCAGCTCGGTTTGAATAGGCGCCATTTCCTCGGCCAGGCAAGGGCCGCTCAACAGTTTGGCGTGCAGGTCTTCGGCAGTACGTAATACGGCAACGCCCCGGCCGTCGTAGCCCGCGGTGCGCGTTTTTTGCACCAGGGGTAATTTCCAGCCACCTTGCCGAACGGCATTTACCAGATCTTTTTCTGTTTCAAACAGCTCAAAAGCGGGAGTCGGAATGCCGTGTTCCCGGTAAAATTTTTTTTGCAGGCCTTTGTCTTTAATGATATCCAATGCACGGGGTGAAGGGTGTATTGTTTTACCCATTTGTTCCAGCGCGCGCAAGGCGTCGGTGTTGACGTGTTCAATCTCGATGGTGATGAGGTCCATGTCCCGGCCAAAGTTCAGCACGTCGTCGAAATGACGGAAATCGCCGGCGGTAAATCCGGTGCATACCGCGCCCGCGGGGTAATCGGGTGATGCGTCGAGAATATATGTTTTAAAATCCCAGTTGGCGGCAGCGAGGCATAACATTTTGCCTAACTGACCGCCGCCGAGAATGCCGATCTTTTTGTTGGTGTCAAACATGCGGCAAAGGTAGAGAGATAATTTTCATCCGCAAATCTGCTTAGCACCCGAGAAGGTCCTGATTCTGGCGCAGGTAAATAAAAATGGTATTGTTTTTGAGCGG
>JAKLJF010000127.1 GCA_023151335.1 Thermoanaerobaculia bacterium
CAAATGCGCAGAATACAAACCTTTTAAAATTCCGGCCACTACCGGTTTTTATATCCCAAAACATTTCGATGCCTCCCAGCCGGTGCTTATATTACTTTATCTGCATGGACACCGGGGTTGCGGTAACGGAACGATCCGGAATTACTTTAAAGAATCCTATTTTAAGCCTTTCGGCAGCATCATAGAAGCATCCGGTAAAAACGTCATTTTAGTTGCCCCGACAATCGGCCCATTATCGCAGGGGGGAGACCTAAATAATAAAGGCGGGATGCACGAATATCTCACACGGGTAATTGACCGTCTGAACAAAACGACTTTGTTCAATACCGCGATTCAGAAAGATAAGGTAAGCATAATATTGGGAGCGCATTCCGGTGGCGGCAAAGTGATGTTGAATATCATGCAAAAAAGCAATGTGGATCCGGTGGTCGAAGTTTGGGGGTTCGACTGCCTGTACCAAAACCCGGATTCGTGGAACAGCGTAGCCCTGAATTTCAAAGGACTCAAAGAAGGGAAAGAAACCTTGTTTTTTTACAATAGAAAAGGCACCCGCACAGCCAAGTTTCCTAAAGGGTCTGTCAGCAAAAACTGGCTTTTGGATAATAGCACCCGTGTTGAGCACAATGAGATCCCTGCTCACTATTTACCCGATCTTTTAAAGCACCTCTGATCGATGAACAACCGTTTTTTGCACGCACACTCCGTTTATACGGGATTGGAATCCTTTTCGCGCCCGTTCGAAACGCCCGTCGAAGCCGGCGTTTACCACACCAGCAGGCCTTTCGAAGAAAAAGTCACCTTTAAAGATGCCAAAAGCGCCGGGGCTACCGCACAATGGCTGGGCGGTTGGCCGGTTCCTGGGCTATCCATTCCAATAGTATTGAGCGATTCGGTAGGAAGAAATGGCAAAAATATCGCAAGCGATGTAGATGCGGTGCAAAAAAGACTGGAAGCCCTCGGGTATGGGGTGATCAATTTTGATAAAAACATGGACAAACTGGAACAAATGATCCGTTTCTTTCAAGCGGTATCCGGCGGTTTCAGAAACCTGAATGAAAGCAACGACGATGGCAGGGTAGATAAAGACGGCAATACGCTTAAATGGCTCAATGCATCCAATGCGCCACTGTGGATACCGCTGGATGACGGTGATAAGGACGCGAGTGCCGGCCTGGGTTATTATAATTTTGAAAAATCCGACCCCAGCGACGGCGATTTTTATTACGGAACAAATTGGCTGGTCGACATAATCAAGTGTGCAGGAAAAAAATATAATGACGATTATCTGGCTGCAAATCCTGCAAAACCGGTAATATGGGTTAATGACCTTTCCCTGAAAGATGGAACAAAAAAAGATCATACAGAGCATCAAACCGGCCTGGGCGTAGATATCAGGCTGCCTAAAAATGATGGTAGTTCAGGTGGCATTACCTATAATTCAACCGATTATGACCGGGATACCGCACGGGCGATGATCAAAGCGTTTCGGTCTTGTGAGGGTACCAAAGGGATTGGAATTAAACATGTTTTCTTCAATGATGA
Source organism: Thermoanaerobaculia bacterium (assembly GCA_023151335.1). Lineage (GTDB taxonomy): Bacteria > Bacteroidota > Bacteroidia > Chitinophagales > Saprospiraceae > M3007. Next base: position 1,543 of record JAKLJF010000127.1, read on the forward strand.
TGTCCTTATAAAGGAAGGTATTTGTTCCTATGCAAAAGGTCATAATGACCATATCCACGTAGGAATCAAGTCCCCTTCACTCGTACTTTAACCCTTCCCAACTATGCACAACCGCTTCTTAACTCCCGAGGAAAATTCCTCCTTCGCCATATCGCATTCATCACCAGGGGCAGGCCGGGCATTGGATTTCCACAACCGGACGAACCGTTTCACAACCGATTCCACTGTCTCCCGCTGGTCCGCGGCTAAATCCCTGTCGGCGGCAATAAAAGTCCCCGACCTGGCGGTAGCGGCGTTTTCAGCCGCTGAAAAAAAGAATTTGTTGCCTTTCCTGCCCGCAGCCGAAAACACGAAAGCACTTAAATGGAACACCGGCGAGCACCCCGCCAAATCAGGAGTAAGCCCGGGAGATATCCGCAGCCTGCTCGCCAATTACGTGGATATGGCGCTGATTGAGTCGGAAATCCGGAAGATCAATGCCCAAAATCCGTCGAGTCCCATCGACCTGAGCGCCACCGACCTAAATGGCGTTATCGTCGAGGCTGTACACCAGTTCCAACAAAAATGTTTCGCTCTGGACAAAGACCACCCAAAGGAGCAATATCACGATGGCAAGGCCGGCAAAGGTACGCTGAATTCGTTGGGAATTATCCCCAAAAACAACAATACTACGGTCAACACAAAAGCGAAAGCACGGCTCAAGGCTCAGGGAATCAGTACTATTATTTCATCTGTTTCTGTCGATCATAACAATTGGTTCGACTTTATCGTGAATCCGTCCATTTTGGGTTGGCAGAGCACCAATGGTATTCATTACGAATTGGCGGTCCGGCTCCGGCGAGCCGAAAAAATACTGCTGGCCACTCCTGCATTCGCCGGTATGACCCCAGTGGCCCTCGGTAAAGCCTTGGAAATAACAGAAATGCACAGAGGTTTCCGGCCTGAAGCTGACACCATGAGTTTTCACACTTACGGACTTGCTATAGATATAAACTACAAGGCAAACCCATTTATCGGAGACCCGGACAAAAAGTCAAAACAAAAAATATTTTGGAATATCATCAACAAAGTAGCCGGACCGATAAAGTCCCGTGTTCAATGGGAAGCTTGTGGAAAACCTCCCGTAAATATCAATACCTATTTCCACTGCCTCGCCGAAAACCTGAAGGATACCGCTCCTATTGTCGATGCGTTATTCGATTTGAACCGTGAATTTGTAGCGTATCTGGCTAAGAACCCTTCCGATGCCGCAAGCCTTCGCGGCGCCGACAACTACTTCAACGGACGCAAACCCGAAGACGGATTTCTGAAACTGCACATCAGCCTGTTAAAAGCCTTGCGCGAAGACGTGTGCCTCGCCTGGGGAGCCGTTGATTTCGGCGCGGACGCATCGGGCGATATAATGCACTTTGATATGCGGATAATACCGCCCTTCGATCGTTTGACCGCGGAAGGTAACCGCGAATACAAAGCCTATTGGCCTAAAGGTATCCATCCCTGTCAGATAAAAAACGGCTGGACCACCGTTTCCCAAAATTAGTGACGCGCAAACCTGGATGGTCTGAAAGTAAAATGTTGTCCGGAAGTGTGCAACTTTACCACTTCTTAATCCGACGCTGGGCAGATAAGCGTGGTGTCGGTAATCCTGTTAGAATAGTTGTGCCGTGGGCTGCTGGGATTGATAAATTCTTTGTTGCAGCCGGGAGCATGGTGAATTGACGGGAACTACCAATTGCTCGTAACGTCTTTATATCAGACGACGATGCCAGCTTTGCGAAAAAGGTATCAGCCACTTTTCCTGCAGCTCCTTTTTATTTTGCACCAAAGTATTGACCATCAAGGTGTTATCGCTTATTTTAGATTCCCCGACCCTGGCGCGCAGGGTGTCGCGGTCGCTGAAGTGCAGGGTGCCTCCGTCGGCCCAGGCGAAGCGCATCCGTTCGAAGAAATCGACATGCAACCGCTGTCCGAGCGTTTCCAGAAAATGCACCGATTTGTCGATGGAGCAGCCGCTGGCGCCGGCCTGGCTTTCGTCGACCATGAGTATCACAAACTGGTTTTGAAATACTTCTGCAACGGCCTTCAGCGCCTGATTGTGGGCCGTCCACTGACGCACAAAATGGTTCAGGGCTTCCTGTGCGGTTCGCACCTCCGCAACCTCGAGCGGCCGGCTGGCAGTGTATACCCAAACCCGGGATTCGGGAGAAAAATCTTCAGCGCCGGCTATGGTAGGAAATAGCATGACTTTATGTTTAGTTTGGAAGATATGCCCTCTAACCCTCTAACCAGAAACCTTCACAGGTTGTTCAAAATCATTTCCGACAGGTCGAGCACCATCACCTGTTCATTTTTTTCTTTGGCTTTGAGGCCGTCCTGCAGCATGGTGATGCAGAACGGACAGTTGGCCGCGACAACAGAGGCATTGGTTCCCAACACTTCTTCGGTGCGTTCGGTGTTGATCCGTTTATCGCCCGGCTCGTCTTCTTTCCACATCTGTGCGCCACCGGCGCCGCAGCACAGGCCGTTTTGTCGCGAACGTTTCATTTCCACCAGGTCTGCATCCAGCGCCTCGAGTATGGCCCGCGGCGCTTCGTACACATCGTTGGCGCGGCCCAGGTAACAGGAGTCGTGGTAAGTGATACGTTTCCCTTTAAAGGTTCCGCCTTCCTTCAGTTTGATCTTGCCGTTTTGGATCAGTTCCTGCAGCAACTGCGTATGATGCACTACCTCGTATTGGCCGCCCAGTTCAGGGTATTCATTTTTCAGGATATTGAAACAATGCGGACAGGCAGTCACGATTTTCTTCACGCCGTACATATTCAGCGTTTCAATATTCATCATCGCGGTCATCTGGAAGAGGAATTCGTTGCCGGCGCGCCGCGCGGGGTCGCCTGTGCAGCGTTCTTCGCTGCCCAGGATGGCAAATTCGACGCCGGCATGGTTCAGGATTTCGCACAGGGCCCGCGTTACTTTCTGGGCGCGGGCGTCGAAGGAGCCGGCGCAGCCTACCCAGAACAGGATTTCCGGCGTGCGGCCTTCGGATTGATATTCGGCGTATGTCTTTACGTTCATGTTTTGTTTTTTAAAATTGGCTTTTCCAGGCATCGCGCTCGTCGCTCATCGCCCAGACCGCCCCATTGTTTTCAATGGCATTGAACATCGGCAGCCACTCGGCCGGACCCGCGGACTGGGTCAGTATCTCGTGTCGCCGCATTTTCAGTATGATATCCAGCGGATTGATCAGCACCGGGCATGCTTCCACGCAGGCGTTGCAGGTGGTGCAGGCGTGCAGTTCTTCCGGGCTGATATAGTCGAACAGGCTTTTGCCGTCGTTGTAGTTTTCCCTGGTAAATTTTCCCGATTCCAGGTTTTTGCCGATTTCCTCCGCCCGGTCGCGGACATCCATCATGACCTTGCGCGGAGAGAGTTTTTTACCGGTCAGATTGGCCGGACAGGACGCCGTGCAACGGCCGCATTCGGTACAGGAATAAGCTTGCAACAGGTTGTGCCAGCCGAGCGAGAAGACGTCGTTGGCGCCAAATTCAGGCAGTTCGGCCGGCGTATTGGGGTCCGCTTGTTCCAGCCCCATCATGATGCGCACCTCCTTTTGCACCTCGGGCATGTTTTCCATTTTACCTTTCGGCGTAAGGCGGGCATACCAGGTATTGGGAAAGGCCAGCAGGATATGGAGGTGTTTGGAATAAGGCAGGTAGCACAGGAACCCGAATACGGTGAGGATGTGCAACCACCAGCCGAAACGCTCCACGGCGATGACTGCGCCGTCGCTCAGGCTCCCGAACAAGGCCGGACCCAGCCAGCTGCTCACGGCAAAGGCGCCCGTCGGCTGATAATGTTCCACTCCGCGGCTTTGCAATACTTTGTCGCCGCCGTTCATACAGAAGATACCGATGATCAGGATAATTTCACCGAGCAGGATCAGGTTGGCGTCGCGGAAGGGCCAGCCTTTCATTTCCGGTTTGTGAAAACGCGGTAGCCGCAGCACATTGCGCCGGGCCAGAAAAATGAGCGTTGCCACAAAGGCCAGTACCGATAATATTTCGATAAAGCTGATGACAAAAGTGTAAAAGTCGCCCAGGTGTGGCGCGAAAAACCGGTGATTGCCTGTCAGCCCGTCGACAAAAATTTCGATCAGTTCAATCTGGGTGATCACGAAAGCCACGTAAATGAACAGATGCAATACGGCGGGCAGGCTCAGTTTAAACATTTTTTGCTGCCCGAAAGCCACGAGAAACACGTTTCGCCAGCGCGAGGCCGTGTTCCCGCCGATTTTTTCGGGCTTGCCCAGGCAGATATTTTGCCAAACCCGGCGGTAGCCTTTCCACGCAAACCAGCCCGTTACAGCCAATACGACCAAAAAAAGTAGCGTTTGCACCATAAAAATTTGTTTAGACGGCGAAAAGTACAGCGATAAGCACGGATTTTTGCACGCAAATTATTCCTTTCTGCACATGAAGATTTTGGACGACCGGCGTATCCGCCAAAAAATCAAACGATTAGCCATCGAAATTATGGAACACCACTTCGGCGAACCAGAGATCATTCTCGCCGGACTGAACAATAACGGCGTCGGTTTCGCCCGCCTGCTGCTGGCCGAACTGCAACCGATTGCGCCGCCCGACATGCAAATTACCATGACCCGTATCCGGCTGAATCCTGCCAATCCGCTGGAATACGCGCCGTATATCGAGTTGCCGGCCGATGCCTTGCGCGACAAGTCCGTTATCATCGTGGATGATGTGGCGAATACGGGCCGTACCATTTTTTACGCTGTGCAGCCCCTGCTCGCCGTTTTGCCACAAAAAGTGGAGGTAGCCGTATTGGTAGACCGGAAACATAAATCCTTCCCCATTCAGCCGGATTATGTCGGCTTGTCGCTGTACACCACCCTGATGGATAATATCGACGTGCAGATCCGGGATGTGGAAGAGATGGCCGTGTACCTGAATTGAAGGTTAGAAGGTTAGAAGGTTGCGGTAACCAGAAACCTTCTAACCTAAACCGCCATTTTCGCTTTTCTTGCCCGCTTCTGGTCGGCGTTGCTTTCGTACAGACAATATTGGTCGTATTTCACCCGGTCGCGCTCGACCCAGATATCTTTTCCGATGTCGCAGAGTACGACCAGTTCCTGGTACAACTTATTGCCCTGATCCACGCGGCGTTCCACGGCGATGTCGCGGTCATGCAGTTTGTCCTGCTGGATGTTCATGGCGTTTTCAAACTCGGTGCAGGCGGTCAGTACGCGTTGAATAATATTTTCATTGACGCCCACTTCGGCCAGAAAATCGATCTGGGCGCGTGCCACGCGTGCCACGCGGCGGCCGCAAAAGAGCAGTTGCGGGTCGCTCATGTCGCCGAGTTTGGCGGTGCCGAATTTGCGGTAGCGCCCTGTTTTGTCGTGGTATTTCATGGCCACGCGGGTCATCAGCGAGCGGATGGCGGTGCGCAATTTATCGGCGGCCTGGTTTTTCTTTTCCGTACAGATCATTTGATCGCCCACCATCTCGTCGTCGTCGGGCAGGTTGTGAAACTGGTCGCACAATGCCTTGAAAGCCTTCAACCGCTCGACACCGTATCCATACTGAACAAACAGATCGATGTCGCGATGGGCATTGCGGATAGCCTGAATGCAGTTGACATATAGCTCTGCGTCCGAGATATTGTGCATGCGGTGGCCGGGCTGTTTCTTCATAATAAATTGTTTTAAGGTTTTTTAGGGCAGCGATATTTGATTCTTATTGTAAATCAACACATTGATTTATCTGGAATTTCGGACAAAAATAATATGTTTTAAAATTCGGCACAATAGGTTGACACAAAAAATTATTTACTTTTCCTCAGTTAAAATTTCCGCACTAATTTACGCAACCTATTTTTCCTGTTGTAATGCCTCGATGGTACTCGCCGGCAAATTCCGCAAATCCAGGATCATCAGCCCGTCCAGGCAATCGGAAAAATTGGGATCCACGTTGAAAGCGATAAAGCGGGCATTCTGTTTCAGGTATTGCCTGAACAGTACCGGCACTTTAAAATGCGCCGGTTCGATGGCTTCCACAAAACTTTCGAGCGCGTCGAATTCGCCGTGCAGCATTTCTGCCAGCAGGCGGGTATTGACCGATTTTGTTTTGATCCGGAAAGGTTTGCGGGGTCGAACAAACCTGGCCAGTTCTTCATCGAAACAAAAACGCTGGATGAATTCCACGATAACGCTTTTGGATATGTCCGAAAACTCTTTGCTGATGCTGACCGGTCCGTACAGGTAGCGATATTGGGGGTTGGCCAGTAGAAAATGCAGTATTCCCTTCCAGAGCAGGAATAAAGGCAGGCGGTGTTTCTGGTAGTCCGGGATGATATAAGAACGGCCCAGTTCGACGGCCTGGGTCAGAATAGGGAAAAAACCGGGTTTCATTTTGAACAGGCTGTTTGTATAAAAGCCGTTGACCCCGAAGCGGTTGAAAATCCGGTCGCCCTGACCGAGGCGGTATCCGCCGGCGATTCGCTGCGCCTCGCGATCCCAGATGACCAGTTGGAGATAATATAAATCGTACTCGTCCAGATCGCGCGCCTGGCCGGTGCCTTCCCCGGTAGCGCGGAAGGTGAGTTCGCGCAGCCGGCCAATCTCAAACATCGCGTTGGGCAGGTCGATAAAAGGCGCTACGTACACATCAAACGGTCCGCGCGACGTGATCAGGTTCGCCGGTTTGAGGGCGGCTATGTCGGCAGCTACCAAACTGGGGTCGCTTGCAGGGGCGAGGGGCTTTTGGTCGGCCGGCTTTTCCGAGGTAAAATGTTCAGGCTGAATATCGAAAGGGGAGCCAAGGGAGAAAATTTTGGCCTGAAGAAACTGTCCCCAGAGCCGGTTCCGCCGGAACATGGCCATCTCTTCCGGCAAAATGGGGCTGCCCACCCGCACGCTGACGCGCACCGGCTGTTCGGGGGAATCATGGAGCAATCCGGAAAATGCCCTGCGCAACAACCCGCCGGGCTGGTGGTCGGCAATGAGGTGAATGGGGATGATGGGCTGGCCGGCTTTGCGCAGTTGTTTCAGTACCTGGGTGCGCAGCAGGTTTTTTCCGAAATTACCCAGCGGATTTTCAGAAAAATCAAGCGCCAGACCGACCGCCACGCCTTTTTGCACGTATTTGGCCACTTTTTTCCCAAAATTCAGGCGTAAAAATCCATCCTGTAGCTTGCCGCGCTGCGGCCGGACGGCAATTTCTTCCAGGGCTTTTGGCGGCGGAGTGGGGTAGGGATGTAAAATCCGGACCGACTCGGCATGGGTTGCCAGCAGGTGGAGCAAAATCCAATCATCGATGCCGGGCAGCAGTTGGTTGCAGACAAAAATGGCTGCCGGGTATTTCACCAGTATTTTTTGATCGTACGCTCCCAGGTCAAGCGTAACGCCGGCTTCGGCGAGTTTGGACTGCGCCAGTCCGGAGAGTTTTTCCATTCTCATAACACTTATTCTATCGTACCGATAAGATGCACAATTCCATCCACCATCAGCTGTACGGCTATGGCTACAACGATGAATCCCATGATCCGTGCGATGGCATTCAGGCCGCCTGCGCCGAATACTTTAAACAGGAACGGCGCCATACGCAGCAGACCCCAAACGAGCACCGTGACAGCCAGAATAGCGGCAATGATCTGCAGTCGCAGCTCCCACGACGGGTGTTGATTGAACTGGGTGATCAGGTAAGAGATGGAGCCGGGGCCCGACAGCATGGGCATGGCCATTGGCGAAAAGGCGATGTCGATCCTTTCCTGCGCCTGTTTCTCCGCGTTTTTGTCGTAACCGCGTTGCCGGGCGAAATTACCCGACATCAGACCGAAACCACTGATCAGCAGGGCCATGCCGCCGGCAATCCGGAGGGCATGGATCGTGAGCCCGAAAAAACTCAGGATATAGGAGCCGGCCAGGAAAAAACTGATGAGTATGAGCAGGAAGTACAAACTGGTTTGCAGGGCGATGCGGTCGCGTTCCGCCTTTGGGCGGTCGCCGGTAAGCGCCACATACACCGGGATGGCGCCGGGCGGATCTACAATGGAGAAAAGGGAAAAGAGGGTAGCGAGGAAAAAGTCCATGCAATCAAGTTGTTCGTTTGGGCAAACCTACGGAAAGGCGATCATTTTGTGTAAATTGTCAATTACCTGTCGGAATCAAAAGCCATCATTTAACTTTTACCGGCTTTCTATATTTTCGCCCCCGGTTTGCGCGTTTAGGATTTGTTAAGAAATTGCCAAAATGATAACAGGTCGCATGACCATGACGCCTGCGGGCGTTTGATCAGGCGTCCTTCTTCCATCAAAAATCGAAATTCCTGTTGACATGAACCTTCGGAAAGGTATCTTCTCTCTTCTCCTTTTTTTGACCCCCTTCCTGCTTGTATCCCAGCAAACAACGGTTTTTACCGAGGCTAACCTGGCTTACAAGCGTGGCGTGGAGTTTTTCAACCAGCGCTTGTACGGATTGGCCCAAAAAGAATTCCGCACTACCATGGACCTGCTCCGGCCGGTCAACGAGCCGGATTGGCGCGCCCTGAAAACAGACGCGGAACTCTACCATGCCAAATGCGCCGTCCGCCTGGAACAGCCGGAAGCGGAAA
>JAKLJF010000128.1 GCA_023151335.1 Thermoanaerobaculia bacterium
ACCGTGCGGACCGAAAACGGCGGCCTCACCCTGGAAGTACGCGACAACGGCCGCGGCTTCGACGTGGCGCAAGTGAAACGGGGCAACGGTTTGTGGAATATGCAGCGGCGGGCGGAGCGGATGGGGGGGCGGTTTTTGGCGGAAAGCAATGTTGGGACGGGAACTACCATCGCAGCGATCATTACAACACCCAAATAAATGAAAATCACCATTCCGAAAAAAGCGGCGCCCGGTCTTTTAGTTTTTTTGGCCGGAATGTACATACTGACTGCACCGGCGCGGCGCCTGTCCGCGCAAACTTTTGAAACGCGGTTCCGAAACTACGGCGTCACCCACGGGCTGATGGATGAAGGGGTGTTCGATATGATCCGGGATTCCCTGGGTTTTCTCTGGGCTTACACGACCCTTGGCATAAGCCGGTTCGACGGTTCTTCGTGCAAAAACTATCTACTGCCGCTTAAACAATGGGATAATACACTCTTCAGCATAGACAACCGGGGTGTGTTGTGGGCGACCAATGGTTTGGATCTGTTTCGTTTCGATGCCCGAACCGATCAGTTTTTACCTGAACGGGTACCCGGCTCCGGTGAAAATGAGGATTGGCTCAGCTTTTTTCATTCATCTATTCCGGATGGCGTCTGGTTTCGCAAAGGCGGCAGCCTGTATCGCATACCACCCTCCGGCGACAAACCGGAAATCGTTGTATCCGGATTGGCCAGGCAGTGGCGAAATTTTGGTTTCCGGTCTGCCAACGGGCGTTTTTATTTTAACGTGGGTAAGGTACAACACATGAACCCGCAACACTGGCAGTATTTTGAAATAGTAGATCCAAATAACGGTTCCATAAAAATAGATTCCCAACTAATCCATCCGGCTTCATTGCGCTTTTATGAAGATAACAACGGAACAATCTGGATGGGAACCTGGCGTCAGGGATTGGTTTGCCTGGAGCCGGAAAAACGAAAAGTTTCCCAGTACTTCTATGAAAGCAATCCGGTAATGAACACTTTTTATGACATGGTTCAATTGCCAGACACCACCGATGGCTCATTGTTGTGGATCGGGGCTAATGATGGAGAGGGTATCTTCTTATTCGACCCGGTGCGCCGGGTATTCGCCGGCCGTTTGCGTCACGATGCAAATGACCCGAACACCCTGGGCAGCGATCAGGTAATCCGGCTTTACCGGGATCATGCGGGATTGCTGTGGGCTGGCCATTGGAAAGGTTTGAGTCTTTTCGATCCCAGCCAAAGAACAGAAAGCAGTAAACTTGTCTCCTTCCGCACCGTGATAACCGGTTTCAGGGTATTGGGACAAAGTCAGGTGTTTGATCGCGACAGCGTAACCTGGTCGCCTTATTTGTTGAAGTATTTTCAAAATGCCGTCACTTTTGTATTTACTGCTCCGGATTTCAGCGGCGCCAATGGGCTGCGCTTCGAATACCGCCTGGACGGCTCACATTCGAACTGGACAGCAGCGGGTGAAAGCCGGGAGGCGACATATCTGAATCTCGGTGGCGGTAGTTACACCTTTCGTGTGCGCGCCGTAAGGGTGGCTACCGGCGTTGTGTCGGAGGAAGCCGTGATGAAAATTCGTGTCATCCCACCCTTTTGGGCTACCTGGTGGTTCCGCGGCCTGCTCGTCCTCGCCTTCATCGCCCTCGTCTACGCCGTTTTCCGCTACCGCGAAGTTCAGCGCCTGCAGCAGGAAAAACTCCGCCTGCGCATCGCGCGCGACCTGCACGACGAAATGGGCAGCACCCTGAGCAGCATCAGCATCCTGAGCGAAGCCGCCCTGCGCCACCTGCAGGCCGACATCGACCGGGCCCGCTTCGGCGCCATTGGCGACCGGGCCCGGCAGGTGATGGAAGCCATGAGCGACATCGTGTGGTCGGTCAATCCGCGCAACGACAGTATGGCCAACGTGCTGCAACGCATGAAACAATTCGCCGTGGAAATCCTCGAACCACAAGGCATTGCCCTGCACTTTGAAGCAGATGAGGCCGTCGCCACCCTGAACCTGCCCATGGAACAACGCAAGGATTTTTATCTCCTGTTCAAGGAAGCCGTGAACAACGCGGCCAAATACAGCGGCGCCAGCGACGTATGGGTGAGTGTGCAGGCCGAAAATGGCGGCCTCACCCTGGAAGTGCGCGACAACGGCCGCGGGTTCGACGTGGAGCAGGTGAAGCGCGGCAACGGGTTGTGGAACATGGAGCGGCGGGCGGAACGGATGGGGGGAAGGTTTTCCCTGGAAAGCAGGGTAGGAGAGGGGACGCGGGTGCTGGTGCAGGTTTGATCTACCTTTGAACAAATAAATCCGTACTATTGCCCTCAAAGTATGGAACACTTGTTACGTCTCAACCGCCGAACCTTCCTCCACCGCGCCGCCGTGGGCATCGGCAGTATGGCGCTGGGCTCCTTGCTGGGCCACGGTTGCCGCCGGAACGATGCCGGGGTGCAGGCCGCTGTCGAAAGCGCCTTGCCGCACTTCGCGCCAAAGGCCAAACGGGTCATCTACCTGTTCCAGAGCGGCGCGCCCTCGCAGTTCGAGCTGTTCGACTGGAAACCCAAACTGCGCGAAATGCACGGACAGGAACTGCCGGCCAGCGTGCGTATGGGCCAGCGCCTGACGGGCATGACCGCGGCACAAAAGTCCTTCCCCCTCATCGGCGCCCGGGTCGATTTCAAACAATACGGCCAAAGCGGCGCCTGGATCAGCGACTTGCTGCCTTATACTTCGCGGGTGGTGGACGAGCTATGCATTATCAAATCGATGCACACCGAGGCGATCAACCACGATCCCGCGGTCACTTTTTTTCAAACCGGGCACCAGCAGCCGGGGCGCCCGGCCATCGGCTCCTGGCTCAGCTACGGCCTGGGCAGCGAAAACAGCAACCTGCCGGCCTTCATCGTGCTACTCTCCCGCGGCAAAGGCAACATTCAGCCCCTGGCCTCGCGGGTATGGGGCAGCGCGTTTTTGCCCAGCGTGCACCAGGGCGTGCAGTTTCGCGCCGGCAAAGACCCCGTGCTCTATCTGCGCGACCCCGATGGCATGGACAGCCTCAGCCGCTGCGAAATGCTCGACGTGATCGCCCGGCTCAACCACCAGGCGGCAGAGGAATTCGGCGATCCCGAGATCAATACCCGCATCAGCCAGTACGAAATGGCCTACCGGATGCAGACTTCCGTGCCCGAACTGACCGACCTTGGCGCCGAACCCGACAGCACTTTCCGCCTCTACGGCGCCGACGCCATGATACCCGGCACCTTTGCCGCCAACTGCCTGCTGGCCCGCCGCCTCTGCGAACGCGGCGTACGCTTTGTACAACTCTACCACATGGGCTGGGACGCGCACAGCGACCTGCTGGGCATGACCTCGCGCCTGGCCAAAGACGTGGACCAGGCCTCGGCAGCCCTCATCACCGACCTGAAACAACGCGGCCTGCTCGAAGACACGCTCGTTATCTGGGGCGGCGAATTCGGCCGTACCACCTACGGCCAGGGCCTGCTCGACGACAACTACGGCCGCGACCACCACCCGCGCTGCTTTACCATCTGGATGGCCGGCGCCGGCGTCAAACCCGGCATCGTGTACGGCGAAACGGACGAATTCGGCTATAACATCGCCGAAAACCCCGTACACGTGCACGACCTGCAGGCCACGCTGCTGCACCTGTTCGGCATCGACCACGAGCGTTTTGTGTACCACTACCAGGGCCGGCGTTTCCGGCTGACGGATGTGTCGGGGAAGGTGGTGCGCGATATTCTGGCCTGAACGGAGGATTTGAAGAAGTCGCCGTATCTTTGCCGCGTGAAAAAGGCCGTCCGGATATTTGGAGTATTGTTTATCGCCGCGCTTTTCGGTGTCTTGACAGGCGTTGCGGAACGTTATTCCCCGGAGGCTGCTCCCCCGGTAAAGGCGGGTTCCGCAAAAGAAATCTATTCCGCATCTGTTTCGACGCATCCCTTTAGTCAGCACCCTTCGTCAGAACATTCGGTAAAGTCTTTTAGCAATACCCCTTCTTCCTTTAAAAACCCGTTCAGCGGTTTTTGGGCTGTTCTGAAACTGGCAGGTCAACTGTTTGAAAGCCGGTATGCCCAATATGTTGCCGGTTCAAAAAGTTTTTTGATCCGGTTCCGAAAAGCCGATATTGTGTTTCCTTTCCATTATTTCTGGTAGACTGTTTTGTCAGACGGCATTTTCTTTTTTTTCAGGCCTTGCTTTCTGCGAGGTCTTGCTATCATTTTATAAATATTCAATCAATTTTATAATGGATTCAGGAACGATCATCATCGGGGTTGCCTCGATAGTCGCTTGTATTTTACCTTTTATTTTTATTAGCAGAAGCAGAAAAAAAGCGGAACAAAAACGCCTTCGAGCGCTTACCGACCTTGCTGCCCAACACAATGGCGCCATAAGCCGGCATGAGTTCTGTGGAGAAATAGCCATTGGCCTGGATGATGTCAATAACTATATACTTTTTGTGAGCAAAGTAAAAGGCCGGGAAGCCGCTCAATTCGTCGATCTCGCCGGGATAAAGAGCTGCCGGGTGGAGAACTCGAGCCGGAGCATTAACAGCAAAGACGGAGCCTACAAGGTCATAGACAAACTCAGTCTGGTTTTTACGCCGGTGGAAAAAGACAAGTCCAATATCTCACTGGAATTTTTCGATGCGGACGTGAGCATGCAATTGGTCGGCGAACTTCAACTGATAGAAAGGTGGGAGAAGTTGATCAACGACCGGTTGGCTTAAGGAATTCTACGCAATTATACCTCGCTCCGCCAGGTTTTGTGCATGGGTAACGGGAGGGTTACGTTTACGAAACTTTAAAAGTTTCGTAAACGTTGCCGGCGCTGATGCACAAAACCTGGCGCAGCGAGCTGTGAACACATTTGCAAATGCCATAATCTATCTTTTCAACCTGTTTCGCCTTACCCCGGCAAACGTGATCCGCACCGGTTTAATAAACCCCTTCTCGTCGAATTCCAGTTTGTCGATACAGGTGACCCGGTGGTTGTGGTGGGTTTCGGTCAGGGGCCGGCGGTGGTACAAGATATACCAATCGCCGGTACCCGGTACCTGTATCAGCGAGTGATGTCCCGCTCCTGTTGCGACTGCCGGGTCTTGCTGCAGCACCACGCCGATGCGTTCGAAAGGGCCGAACGGCGAACCGGCGATGGCGTAGGCCACCCGGTAATCGGGGCCGCCCCAACCACCCTCCGACCACATGAAATAGTATTTCTCCTGGCGGATGAACATAAACGGTCCTTCCACGTATCCCGATGGAGTAATTTCCCGGAAAACCGTGCCGTCGGCGTAGGGTTCGAAACCGGTAAAGTCATCTTTAAGTTTGACGATATTGCAATGCCGCCAGCCGCCGTAGATCATGTAGTATTGGCCGCCGGTGTCGCGGAACACAAACTGGTCTATCGGTTGGGCGCCGTTGTGGAATTTGCCGAGCAGGGGCTTGCCCAGATAGTCGGTAAATGGCCCTTCCGGCCGCCCGGCCACGGCCACGCCGATACCGCCCGTTTCCGCGTCGCTTTGAATATCGTTCGCCGCGAAGAACAGAAAATACCGCCCGTCTTTTTGAACGATGGCCGGCGCCCACATCGCTTTGTGGGCCCATTTTACAGCCGACGTGTCCAAAATACGGGCGTGTTTTTTCCAGCGGATCAAATCCCGGGAAGAGAAAGCGTCGAGAAAAACCTGCTTTTCGTAAACGTCCGAGTAGGTAGGATAAATCCAGTACCGCTTGCCGAATACGGCGCCCTCCGGGTCGGCGTACCAGCCGGGGAAGAGGGGGTTGCCGGATGTTTTTTGGGCGTGGGCGGGAGTGGAGGCGGCAACGATAGCAAATGCAAGTAGCAGGAAGGCGTTGAATCGGTTCATGGCATACAGTTGTTTTACGTCAATTATCCTCTTTTTATCTCCTCCACCACTTTCTCCCAGCCCAGCAACTCCGCGCAGGTGACCAGCGCGCTGAACGTGACGCCCAAAATGCCGTGTAGGTTGAGGTTTTGGCCGGTGAAAAACAGGTTGCCGATTTTGGTGCGGGGAGAGAGGAAGGTGCGCCAGGGCTCGTTAAAGTTTTTGGCGATGCCGTACATGGAGCCGTCGTCGGTGCCGATATAGTCGCGGAAGGAGAGTGGGGTGGCGGCGTAGTACGCGTGGATGTGTTGGCGGAATCCCGGAAATTTTACTTCCATCAGGTCGAGCAGTTGTTCGGCCTTGCGTGTTTTGAAGGCCCGGTACGATTCGCCCCGGTCGCTTTCCTGCGAGTCGGTGTTAAAGGTATCGGCCCATTGTGCCACCTCTTCGTATTTCATATAGGCCATCAGGGTGGCGCCTTCGGCAAATTCGTCTGATTTGGAGGAAGCAGAGAAAAACAGGGCATAGTTTTTCGGCCAGGATTGCTCGTCGTAATCCATGCCATCCCATACATCCTTGTTTTTGTACACGTAGTAATTCCGTTTTTCGTAGGGATAACTGTCTTTTTTCAGGACAATGTTCAGGATAAAAACGGAAATGGAGTTTTCGAGCGATTTCAGCCGGTTGCGGTATACGGGCCGGATCAGGGGAGAATCCACCATTTCCAGTGTTTTTACCGGGTGGATGTTGGAAATAAAACGCTCGCCGTACACCCGTTCGCCGCCTTCCAGTTCCACGTATTGCACCTGATCTTCGGCTTCGCAAATGCGGTTTACTTTGGCGTGCCTGCGGATTTCGCCGCCGTGTTGCCGGATCACGCGGGCCAGCGCCCGGGCGATCTGGCTGCCGCCGTCCACGCAGCGCCAGGCGCTTTCGATGTAGCTGTTCAGCACCAGGGCGTGCACGTAGAACGGTGTTTTGTCAGCCACCCCGGCATACAGCAGGTTGTTGCCGGCCATCACCTGGCGCAGGGTTTCGTTGGTTGTGAGCGAGTCGATAAAAGATTTGGCGCCGATCTCCACGGCTTCCATTTTTTCAAAATAAGAGCCGCTGCGCAGGTTGTACAAGGGAAATTTGGCGCACACCTCCCTGATCGTATCGCAGTAGCGGACGATGGCGTCGCGCTCTTCCGGAAAATCCCGGACCAGGTTTTCGATAAAGCGCTCGTAACCCTGGGCCAGTTTGTATTCCCGCTCATCGTTGTTGAACAACACCACGTCGAAAGCGTCCAGGTCCAGCCGTTGTAGTTTCAACTGATCCATGATGCCGAGATACCGGAAAATCTGGTACAAATTCTGTCCTTTGGCCAGGCCGCCAATGTAGTGTACGCCGGAATCAAATATAACTTTGTCGCGCGTGAACGTTTGCAGGTTGCCGCCGATTTGCCGGTTTTTTTCCATGATGCAAACCTTATATCCTTCCTTACCGAGAATAGCCCCGCAGACCAGTCCGCCCAGCCCGCTGCCCAGTATGACGATGTCGTAACGGTGCATTTGTTTGTTTATGAAGGTTTATGGGGGTTTATGAGGGTTTATGGGGTTTATGAAGGTTTATGGGGGTTTATGAGTGTGCCCGGATGACGAAGATAACGTTGGAAGTATATCTCGAAGGGTCGATCACTTCACATTGCAAGCCGAACTCGGCAACTACGGCCTGCACCGTTTTGGCCGACAAAAAGGATAAACCCTGCTCGCTTGTTTTATTAAATTTCAGCAGCCGGGTAGAGAAAAACTCCGTCCACCAGGTGCCTTTCTGGCGGCTTTCGAGGTCTTTGTTCCCGTCGCGGATGACGATGACGCCGCCGGGGTTCAGGTTGGCGAGACACCGGCGCAGTACCTGTGTCTGTTCTTCGGGTTGCAGGTAGTGCAACACGTCGGCCAGCACGAAGGCGTCGTGTGGTTCGACAGGGTAGTGCAGGATATCGCCGTGTACAAAACGCATGTTTTCGGTTTTGGAATAACAGTGGTTGGCCACCGCTATTTTCTCCGCGTCATAATCCATACCGGTGATGTCGCGTCCGGGGGCGCGAAAATGCAGCATATAATCCATAAAACCATATCCGCAGCCGATATCGAGTATTTTTCCGGTTTTGGGCAGCAGCTCGTCGAACAGTACATAATTGTTTTCCAGGGCGGTTTTTATACGCATGTACCACTCCAGCACCGGGCCTTTGTAGAGGTAATTGCTGATGAGTTTTTCGCGGTGGTAGGCCGGCGTTTCGATTTCCGCCTGCAGCGCGGCGTGTTCCTGCCGGAAATAACGCCCGATCAGTTTGGCGCGTTCGGTATAATTTGCGCCGTAGCGGGTGTCGTCCGGCGCGATACGGGGCAGGAATTTGAGGGTGATCTGCCCGTCTTTGAGCATAAAATCGCCCTTCGTCATGGCGTAGCCCGTACCGTGGATGACGAGGGGCAAAATTTCGATATTGAATTGTTCGGCCAGGAAAAACGCGCCTTTGTGGAAACGTTTAATGGCGCCGTCAGGTGAGCGGGTACCTTCGGGGAATACGACGATGGAAAAACCCTCTGCCACGCGCTCGCGCAGGCGCTCCACGTTGTCCACGCCTTCGCCCACCGGGTAATAATCGGCCATGCGCACCACCTGGCCAAACACGGGCGATTCCCACACCCATTTGTTGGTGAGCAACAACAGTTTGGGGTGCAGCATGGTGGTACTCAGAATATCGAGCACCGACTGGTGGTTGCAGATGATCACGGCAGGTTTGGAAAAATCCTCCCCGGCCGGGTTGATAATCCGTTTTTTCACGTTCGCCATGATGTAAATGAGCGAACCGGTGAATTTGCTTAGCGTCCAGTGGTAGGCGTATTTGACGCGGCGTTTGCCTACCGGCAGCCAGCGTACAAACAGAAAACCGAGTGCCGTCAGCAACAGGCTGCCGAAAATAAAGTACCCGAAGGCAAAGGCCGATTTGGCGATCTTGAACAGCGTCCAGGGTGGGCGTCTGTTATCTACCCTGTTTTGTATCAACAGGTTGAATAAAAACGGCTCCAGCGTTTGCGACATCAGTACCACACAAAAAATACCCACGACCGACACCAGCGCCAGCGACTGCACGGCCGGGTGTTTGGCGAAGATCAGTACGCCCAGGCCGATAATGGTGGCTGCCGCCGAGATCAGGATGGACGTGCGGATCACGGGCAGCGTTCGTTGCCCGGTTTTGTATTTCTGTTGCAGGCCGTCCATGACGAAAATGGCAAAATCGTCGCCCAAACCAAAGATCAGCGCCGACAGGATGACGTTCACGATATTGAATTCCAGCCCCAGCAAGGCCATCAGGCCCAGTATCCATATCCAGCTGAATAACATGGGCAGGAAGGTGATGACGGCCAGTTCGATGCG
This sequence comes from Thermoanaerobaculia bacterium, assembly GCA_023151335.1. Lineage (GTDB taxonomy): Bacteria > Bacteroidota > Bacteroidia > Chitinophagales > Saprospiraceae > M3007. The sequence goes on from JAKLJF010000128.1 coordinate 9,296, forward strand.
GCCGTGCACCAGCAGCAGCGCCAGAAAAACCAGCAGCGAGGAATACAGGGCGATGTTGTTGAAATCTTCCTGCACCATGCCGACGAATTGGCGGGTGAGGTACTGCTTGTCCAAAATGTAGCGTCTGTCTGTCAGACGGTCGTCAGTCAGACGGTCGTACACCTGTTCCCGGTGTTCCGGTCCCGACTTCAGCATGGTTATCACCGACACTTTCCCGGGCTGCTCCGTGATATAATCCGACAGGAATTGCCGTTTGAACCGCTCTACCGCTTCTTCCGGTGTCGGTTCGAATTTTTTATCCAGCAATGCCCGGAACCCGTCGAATGCCGAAGCCTTGTATTTCAGCCCCTTTCCTTCCTGCTTCAAGGTTTCCAGCAGTTGTTGTTTTTTCTCCGGCGTCCAGTAGTTTTCCCAGCGGCGGATACGGGCCCGCTGGAGAGAGTCGGACATCAGGAAAGCAGACACGCCGGAATATTTACGCACCAGCCCCTCTCTTTTCAGGCTGTCGAGTTTGGGTGTCAGGCGTTCGTTGGCGCGCAGCGCTTCCTCCAGCGTGGCGCCTTCCGATACCACGTACACCGATTGCAGGGCCATGGCGTTCAGGCGGTTGATTTTGTCCTGTGCGGCCTTTAGTTCCGGGGTCATGTAATTCAGGCGGTTCATGTCGCTGTCGAAGCGCACCTGTTTGGCGAAGTGGAAGAGGACAGGGGTGAGCAGGAGGATGGCGGGGATGGAAAACTTTTGCCAGCGGCGTGAAACCCCACCCCCAACCCCTCCCCTGAAGGGGAGGGGAGACGTAGAGGGGGCCGCGGCGCCAC
>JAKLJF010000129.1:0-236 GCA_023151335.1 Thermoanaerobaculia bacterium
GGTTTTCAAGGGTCAGTGTTTTTTTCAAATCTTCGGGTTCGAGGCCGGCTTCCATGTCGTTCAGGATAGCCTGAGGATCTTCGGTGCGGGGATTATCGCTGGTCAGGATCAGCCGGTCGCTGAGACGGGCGGCCACTTTAGCCATTACGGGGCGTTTGGTTTTATCCCGGTCGCCGCCGCAGCCTACCACGGTGATGACTTTGGAATGGCGTTTCTTGAGATTGGTTATGGTTTCG
>JAKLJF010000129.1:246-9968 GCA_023151335.1 Thermoanaerobaculia bacterium
CTATACATTCCGGTTTACCCGGATGCGGAATGGTTTCGAACCGGCCCTCGGCGCCCTGCAGGCCGCTCAGGGCGGTAAGCGTTTCCAGTTTTTGCGCTCCCAGCAGCCGGGCAGTAGCATATACGGCAGTCAGATTGCTGGCATTGAATTCGCCGCTCAGCCGGGTGTGAAATTCTTCGCCGTCCAGTTGCAGGTACAGACCGCCCAGGCCGTTTTCAAGAATTTTAGTTTTGAAATCTGCGGGCTTTTTCAATCCGTAGGTATTTACCCGGGCGACACAATTTTGTACCATAAATGCGCCGTTACGATCGTCTATATTAGTCAGTGCGAAGGCGCTTTTTGACAAATCGTCAAAAAGGCGCTTTTTCGCATCGCGGTATGCCGCAAAGGCGCCGTGGTAATCCAGGTGGTCGTGCGTCAGGTTGGTAAACACTGCCCCGGCATACTCCACACCGGCAATCCGCCGCTGATGGATGGCATGACTGCTGGTTTCCATAAATACGAAAGCGCAGCCGGCATCCGCCATACGGCGCAGGAGATGTTGCAAACTGACCGCGTCAGGGGTGGTGTGGGTACTGGGCACTGTTTCCGCGCCGATCCGGTTTTCTACCGTGCCGATGAGGCCGGCCTTATAACCCAACGCGGTATACAACTGATGCAGCAGCGTGGTGATAGTCGTTTTCCCGTTCGTACCGGTCACCCCCACCACCTTCAGTTGCCGCGAGGGGTAATCGTAAAACGCCGCGGCCATCAGACCGAGGGCTTCGGCAGCGTCTTTTACGATTATTGCGGATTGCGGAATTCTGATTGCGGATTGAAACGGGTCCGGCAATTCCTCACACACAATGGCTACGGCGCCGTTTTCTATTGCTTTGTCAATGAACTGATGCCCGTCGGACTGCACCCCGCGCACTGCAACGAACACGTCGCCGGCTTGCACCTGCCTGGAGTCGAAGCGGATTTGGCCGACTTCGACGGCAAGGTCGCCGTGTGATTCGTTGATCTGCACATTTTGGAGCAGTTGACTTAAGCGCATTTTATTGTATTTTTCTAAGGTAAAAGTTTCTATGTCAAATATTTACCGCAACGTTTCCTTTGAAACGGCGGAGTGATTTTATTTCCCAATATTCACTCCAGATACAGCACCACCGTCGTATTTCCGTTTGCCCGACTGCCTGGCGGCAAGCTTTGTCTTACCACCTTCCCCACCCCGCTGGCTTTGACGCGGCACCCCCGGTTTTCCAGCAGGTAAACGGCGTCTTTGAGGCCCATGCCGACGACGGAGGGTACGGTTTTATCGGGAACTATCCGGGGCAACATTTGTAAGGAGTCGTTTTTCGCCCGCAGCACCGCCCATTCGGGGCCTTTGCGTTCGCCGTACCATTCAAGGTCGAGCCAGCGCAGGACCGATTTCAGGTCGTCGCGATGGCCGGCGTCGATGCTTGGCATTTGAGCGGTGGTCAGTTGGGGTTTTTCAGCGGCATTCACCGGGGGGTGTAATGCTGCTTTCAGGGCAAAACATTTATCGGCAATTTCTTTAAAAACCGGCGCTGCCGCCTCGGCGCCGTGGTACCCGTTTTTGGGCTCACTGATGATGACGATACAGGAATACACCGGATTATCGGCCGGGAAGAAGCCGCAGAAACCGGCTTGATACCGGATACCTGCGCGCGATTTGAATTTATGGTAGTTCAGCTGGGCCGTCCCGGTTTTACCGGCTATACGGTACAGGTCGGTTCGTATGTTTTTGGCAGTGCCGAATTCCACCACGCCATTCAGCAGTTCTTTTGCTTTTTTGATCGTCTGACGGCTGGCTATACTGCGTTTAATGGTTACGGGGCGGAATTCTTTCAGGATTTCGCCGTAGTGCTCGGTACGTTGTACCAGATAGGGTTTCATCATTCGCCCGTCGTTGGCAACGGCATTGTAAAACGTGAGCAGTTGCAGGGGGGTGAGCAGCAGTTCGTACCCTATGCTCATCCAGGGCAGGGTGGTACCCGACCATTCGCTTTTCGGATCGGTCGGATTTTTGATAACCGGGGTTTCTTCGCCACCCACTTCGATTTCGGTGGGCCGGCTCAGTCCGAAATCGTGCAAATGTTCAATGAAAGCAGCTGCTTTGCGGGTGTCGCCATAGTATTGCTGCACGAGTGTTGCAGTGCCTACGTTCGAAGAATGGGCAAACACCTCGCGGATGGTCATGGAATCAAGTCCATGCGGTACAGCATCGCTCAGTTCTTCCTTATAGAATTTCACCCGGCCCTTGTACACCGGTATTTTCAGGTCGAAATCGTCGAGGTGGCCGTCTTCGAGCATGGCCATAAAAGAGGCCAGTTTGAACATGGAACCCGGTTCCACGCGTTCGCCCACGGCGTAATTGTAGGTTTCCCACCAGCCTTCGGGGGTTTTGCCGATGTTGGCCATGGCACGGATGGCGCCGGTTTTTACTTCCATAACGATGGCGCAGCCGTGGTCGGCGTCATGGTTTCTGCAGGCTTTCAGCAGGGCATTTTCCGCCACGTCCTGGATGTTAATGTCGAGCGTGGTCACAATGTCGTCGCCCGAACGCGGCTCGATCTCGGCCAGGTCATTCACCGGGATGTACACGTCGCCGGGTACGCGCAACATGAGTTGTTTGCCCAGTGAACCGCCCAGCACATTGTCAAAACTGCCTTCCAGGCCCACCGGCAGGGCGCCTTCGCGCACATAACCGATGGTGCGTTGCGCGAGCATTTTAAAGGGACGCTCCCGCTTGGGATTTTGCTCCACGATCAATCCGCCTTTGAAACGGCCCAGGCGGAACAAGGGGAACTCCTTGAGCATCAGCATCTTCTTGTACGACAGGTTTTTGGCAATGGGGACATAGCGGATACCGCGTGTGCTGGCATCGGCCTGTCGCAGTTGGATCAGCCAGTCGCGGTAAGCGCCGGGCGTATATTGCTGGTCGATATAAGTGGACAACATGAACGCCAGGCTATCGACATTCTGATAAAACACCTCATCGGTCAGCCCCTCGGCTTTGGCGTCGAAATGCACATCAAAAAACGGCAGCGAAGTAGCCAGCAGACTCCCGTCGTCGGCCAGGATATTGCCCCGGTCGGCGTGTACGTCCACGAACTTCAGGAACAGGCTGTCGGCCTTCGCTTCCCACCTGGGCGCCTGTATCACCGAAAGCTGATACAGCCGGCCCGCGATGACAAACGCCACGAACAGCACAGCCGCCGCCAGCAGGTAGAGTCGTACGAGAACTTCGTTTTTGATGTTGAGCATAAAAAAATAAGGTTGAGCGGGTTTAACGGGTTTAACGGGTTGAGCGGGTTTAACGGGTTGAGCGGGTTGAGCGGGTTGAGCGGGTTGAGCGGGTTGAGCGGGTTTATAAATCTATGTTAATGTTAATAAAGAACTTTATAATTATTTGATTTTCAACTTTCACCAAGGGATGGGGAACCCGCTCAACCCGTTAAACCCGCTCAACCCGTTAAACCCGTTAAACCTTCTATTTCACTTCAATCACTTTCGGTCCTTTATTCGCCAGATTCAATCCCACGGGTTCCAGGCTTTCGTCTATCTGGGATTGGATCGATTTATACATGGTTTCACTTTTTATAGAGGTGTATTCCCATTTCAGTTCCTTGATCTTTTTTTGAAGGGCCTGTATTTCGCGCACCCGTTTTTCGGCAAAATGCGCGTTGGCGATATACACCAATGCCAGAAAACCCAGAAACAGCAAAAAGGAGAAATTGCGGAACACCCACTCCGTGGAGTGATGGCTGATGTTCAGTGCGTTTAAGAGTCCTTTTGACATTTAAAAGTTTTGAGTTGGGAGTTTTGAGTTATTTTTTGATACCGATTCGCAGTTTGGCGCTTCTGGATCTGGGGTTTTCTTCTGTTTCTGCTTTTGAGGGTTCTATGGGTTTTTTGGTAATGATCTCAAAGGGGCGTTCTATATTTCCATAAAAATCCTGGTTGATGGTTCCTTCTATGTTTCCGGTTTTGAGGAAGTTTTTCACCATACGATCTTCAATAGAGTGATAGGCGATTACGGCGAGGCGTCCTCCGGGCGCGAGCATTTCCAGGGAGTCTCGGAGGAAGTCGGCGAGGGCGCCGGTTTCGTCGTTCACTTCCATGCGCAGGGCCTGGAACACCTGCGAGAGGTAGCGCCAGCGTTCGCCGATCATTACCGATTCGCACACGCCGCTGAGGTCGGCGGTGTTGCGGAAGCGGCTTTTTTCGCGAAACTGAACGCAAGCCTGCGCCAGCGTCCGGGCATTGCGCACTTCGCCAAGTTCGCCGAACACCCGTTGCAATGCTTCAGCCGTGTACTTGTTCAGCACATCGGCGGCGCTTTGGCCTTCCGCGGTGTTCATCCGCATGTCGAGTGCGGCGTCGAAGCGGTAGCTGAACCCGCGTTCGGGGGTGTCCAGTTGGTGACTGCTGACCCCCAGATCGGCCAGAATACCATCGACGGAACCGGGACGCACGCCGAGGGCGCGCAACTGTCTTTTCAAAAACCTGAAATTCGACTGCACAAAATGAAAGCCCGCATGACCGGCAAAAGGTTTGTTCATAGCGTTTGCCCGGGCGTCTTCATCCTGGTCGAAGGCATAGAGGCGACCTTTGTCGCCCAGCCGCTCCAATATTGCCGCCGCATGTCCGCCGCCGCCAAACGTCGCATCTACGTACACTCCGCCCGGGTGGAGTTGCAGCGCGTCGAGCGATTCGGTGAGCAGTGCAGGCGCATGATAATTCATTTTACTTTAGTTATGAGTGATGAGTGATGAGTTATGAGCCCCAATAACTCATAACTCATAACTCATCACTATTCTTCGGTGTCCCCCACCCCTTCGTCTCCGCCGCCCATTACATCGTTGGCCAGATCGGCGAAATCGTTCGGGTCGATGCTGAGCATGGCCTCGTATTGCACAGGCGACCAGATTTCGATGCGATCATCCATGGCGATGAGAATGGCTTCCGCGTTGAGGCCGGCGTAATCCATCAGCTGTTTTTGCAGCAGGATACGGTCGGCCGAGTCCGTCACCACCGGCGTGGCGCCGAGGTAGAAGGAGCGGAAGAACATACGGTTGCGATCGTTGAAACGGTTGAGACGGTTGAGTTTGGCGGTAATGTTGTCCCACACCGGCTTCGGATATAAGGTGAGGCACTTTTCGAAGCCGCGGTTCAGCACGAATTCGTAACCCTCCGCTTCGGAGGGTTTTTCGCCGAGTTGACGCAACAGGGCCGTGGGTAAACGCAAACGGCCTTTGTTGTCAATGGCTACCGGGAATTCGCCGATGAGTTTCACAATGAGAGGGACATTTTTATGGGCAAGGCCGCCGGAGCAGCTTTTTACCCATCATTAACGCCACAAATGTAAACCATTTTCCCACATTTTACCACTCTTTGACACTTTTTTTGATTTTTTTGAAAAACTTTTTTTGTCAAAATTTTTAAATAATTGATTTTCAATAAAATAAAAAATACCACCGGGGGATGGCAAATTGTGCGTTTTGCGCTTTCGTCAGATGGATGACAGTTTGTAAAAGGGTAAAAAAGGTAAAAAGAGCCGATTTTTGGCCGGTTCCGGTCAGGCGCCGGGGCGCCTGGCGGCGCTTAGTGGCAGGGAGTGGGAATGGCGGTGGTAAAAAACGGGGTGTTGTGGGAGGAAGTGGGAAGGGTTTGACATACTTCCTTTTTTATTTTTGGCGGCAATGACCGATATGCAATTTTATTATCGCACCTTATCAGGCTCAGCCATATTCCTGCTGTTTCGGGCGATTTTATGCGGGCAGGAACCGGCTCTGCTCCTGCAAATGGGCCGGGACTCATTAGATCGGGGCCATTTTTCCGCCGCGCTCCGGTTGGGCAGGGCGGCGATCGCATTATTGCCCAACCCTGGTGACAGCCTGGAAAAAACCCGGCAGATCGATGCCTGGGATCTGGCAGGACGCGCGTTTGAAAAAATGGTTGAATTTGACAGCGCCGAGGTATACCGTAAAAAAGCGCTGGCATTAACAACGGCGTTATATTCAGAGAACAGTCTGGAAACTGCCGGATACCTCAACAATTTGGCCGGCTTTTACGCGGGCAGAGCCTGCGTCCAGACGGCTTTTAACCTGCGGTTTCGCGCCCTTGGAATCCTGGAGAACCGGCTCGACACAGCCAGCGCTGCCGTTCGCCTGTTAACGGCGAAAGTTTGTAACAACCTCGCCGCCTTGTTCGAAACAAAGAGCGAAACGGAGCTGGCCCTGCGATACCAGGAAAAGGCGCTGACCTGCCTCGATGCCCTGGCCGACTCAAGCGCGCACTGTATCCTTCTGACCCATTACGCGCACCTGTTGGCCCGCGCGGGCAGGATGACCGGGGCGCGGGAACAACTCGACAAGGCGGTTACATTGCTGACGGAGGAAGCGCGCCCGCAGGCCTATTTCTGGAATACGCGGGCAGAATTGCACCGGCTTTCCAAGCGACCTGATTCAGCCTTGTTTTACCATTATAAACGTTTGGAATCCCTTCAACGTTTCCCGCTCGGCCCTACCGATGTGGCACATACCCACCTGGACATCGGCTATGATTTTTTACAACTCCGGCAATGGGATTCATGCATGACGCACCTGGATACAGCGATCCGGATAGAGACGGATATTTATGGAGAGATATTTTCCCTGAATGCCGTTGCCTGGCGCCTGAAAGGGCAATGCGCCCGGGAAATGGGCGATACATCCCGGGCACGGCAATTTTATCAAAGGGCATTGCGCGCCAACAATTACAGCATCTGCTCTATCGATGATATCCGTGACCCGGCTGAAGGTTTCCAGTCGTTTTACGCGCTTGGCGAACTAAGCCTGGATGCCGGCGACAACAGGCAGGCCCTTACATATTTTACGAAGGCAGATTCAGCATTACATTTTCACCGCCTGCGTTTGCAGGCAAGCGGGTCAAAGATGAAACTGAGCGCAAGCACCCGTTTTCTGTATGAAAAAGCCATAGAAACCGCTTATCTGCTTTATCAACAAACGGCAAATCCCGCTTTTGCCGAACAGGCTTTTTGTTTTACCGAACGGCATAAAGGCTTGCTCCTGCAGGAAGCGTTCCTGGCTTCCAATGCCCGCACTTTGGGCGGCATTCCCGATTCGGTTTTCGGGCCGGCGCTGAAATTACAACAAGATATTGCGGCACTCAAGCAGGCGCGCTGGGCAACCATCGACCGTTTGCGCCGGCAACGCATCGCCGAATGGCCCGAAACACATCCCGATGTGCTGGCGGTTTCGGCTAAAATTGCCGGCGCCGAATTCCGGCTCGATGCAGTAGAAAAGCATCTGGACAGCATCAATTCGCAATACGCGTTAATGAAATCCGATTATTCCCCGGTTTCCTGGCGCATACTGCGCGATTCCGTTCTTACACCGGCTAAAAAATCCCTGCTGGAGTATTTCATCGCGGAGAGCGGCGTTTACGTTTTCTCCATCTCTCCGGGTGGTTTCTCGATGCATTTCCAACCCATTGCCAGAGACAGTTTGCGGCGGTGGGTATTGCAAATGCGGCGGGGAATTCTGGGCAGCGACGACGAAAGGCAACCCAACCCGGGCGCCCAGCCATTTTTGAGCCACTACCTCGACTTCGGGCAAAGGTTGTACCGCCTGCTTTTGCCCGACCCTGTCGTGGCAAACTTAAATACCCCGGCATGGGTGATTTCACCGGACGATTGCCTTGCGACAATTCCGTTTGAAGCATTGCTGACCCGCCCCGCCGAAAACGCGATGTTGTTTAAAACCTTGCCTTATTTACTCCGGGATCGGGATATCAGTTATGCTCCCTCCGCCGCCACGCTTCACCTGATGAGCCGGGACATGCGCCGCGATACTTTTCCGTTCGACTTCGCAGGTTTTGCTCCTTTCTACGAGCAGCCGGCATCGGCCCTGGACACCATCTTTCCCGGCAACCGGTTCATGGGCGAACAGTACGACCGCCTCGACCAATCGGGCAGGCCCCTTGCCGCCGGTCGTGTGGTTTTCCGCAGGCATACATTGTACCTGTTTTCATCGGCTACTAAACTTCAGCTTCATCATACGGCTCAACAATGCCGGATTCTGGAAATCGTCACCCATGCCGTGGCGGACACGGCCGGCGGCGACCGCGCCTGTCTGATCCTGCGGAAAAAGACGGGCAATACCGTGCTGAACGACAGCCTTTTTAGCGGTGAAATTTATGCGCTCGATTTAAAGGCCGACCTGGCCCTGATACTCGGCTGCGGCACCGGACAGGGAAAAATACAGGCGGGAGAAGGATCTGTCAGCCTGGCCCATGCATTTGCCGGTGCAGGCGCCCGGAGCGTTATGGCAACCTTGTGGAGCGTGCTGGAATCTCCTGCCGCTTGGATCACAACGGATTTTTTTAAAGCAATAGAACGCGGTAAACGGACCGACGAGGCGTTGGCCACGGCCAAACGCAACTATCTGAATGTTGCAAAAAATTTGAATAGCTTGCCCTATTTCTGGGCCGGCTTCTACCTTTTCGGCGACACCAGCCAACGGCTGGCCACGCCCTGAACATACCTTATTCGATCTTATTTAATCGCTTCCAAACTTGTTCAAATGCGTCCAGCCGGCTGCCGGACAATCCGAACGCTTCGGGCTGCTCCATTACCGGTCGCATTAATTTCAGTAAAACAGGAGCAGACTCCGGCAGCAGATATATGTAGCAGGCAATTTCATCCAATTGAGCGTCCAGCCGAAAACGAGCGTTGCCGGGATTGTCTTTCAGCCGGCCATACCAACGGGCCGCGGCGGCATGGTCTCCTTTTAAAAAAGCGATATGCGCCAGATGCAGTTGCGTGGCGCTTTGGGTCGTATCCCGCGAATAAGCCAGCCGGAACGCATCGTCCAGCCTGTTTTGAGCGGCCAGCGTCAAAATCGAGTCGGCCATGTCCCGCTCCGACGGGGCGCCCATCAGTACGTCCTTTTCCAGCAGAGTTGTATAGGCCTGATCGCCCCATTTTTGCCAGTTTTCCAGCCCTATACCCACCTGCGGAGCGGATGGTGGCGGCAATTTGTTCAACTCCGCGTTGGCCGGTGGCAGTTGGGCGGGCGTGTCGGGCACTACTGTCGGGGTTTCAGGAGCGGGCAAGCCCGGTTCCTGCACGACAGACCCTTGGAACCGAAAATACCATAACCAAATAAAAATCAGCACTGCGCCGAGCGCCATAGCAAGCAACCACCTCAGCCTGCGGCGATCCCGGTTGGGCTTGGCGGGGGGTATTTTTGCTGATAATTGCTCCGCCCGCCAGGCTGCCATTTTTTCTTTCAACACGGCCCGGCGCAGATAGTACAGCACTTCCTTTTCCTTGCGCAAAGCCTCCACGCGACGGCGCAACGCGCCGTCGGCTTCCATGGCCAATTCGAAGGCCACGCGGTCCGGTTCGCTCATGCGTTCGAGGACATAGTCTTCCAAGTCTTCAAAGTCGTACAGACGCTCGTTCATGGTCAGAAGTTTTGGGTAATGTTCGGGCGGGCAACGAGGAAGTTATTCAGTTTTTCGCGACACTTATAGGTCGCCTGTTTGGCGGCATCGGGCGAAGGGCGGCCCAACGAACGAGCCACCTCGTCGAAACTGAAGTTTTCATACCACATCAATAACAAGGTTTTACAGGTTTCGCCCAGGTGGGAAAGTATCTCCAACGCTCGCACATAGCGGTCATTTTCTACAAAGGCGTTCTCCGGGTTTTC
>JAKLJF010000012.1:0-13020 GCA_023151335.1 Thermoanaerobaculia bacterium
GTAAACGAGATTATTAATCATGGCGTGACGGATGACGGAGTTCCAGAAGTTCTCGTCTTTGCCTTCGCCAATGCCGAAGTTTTCCAATTGGGTGAACCGGAAATCCTTCATTTCCTTGGTTTCGCGGCCCATGATGAAATCCACGATGGTTTTCATCAGGTAGTTTTGGTTCAGTTCGAGGACGCTTTCTATTACCTGCGCCATTTCTTCCTGCACGTCTACTTTTTCCTTTGGGTTCTTGCAGTTGTCGCACATTTTCCCACATTGCTCTTCTTCGAATTCTTCGCCGAAATAGTGCAGCAGGAACCGCCGGCGGCAGGAGGCCGTTTCGGCATAAGCCACGACTTCCTGCATGAGCTGGGCGCCCATTTCGCGTTCGGCGACGGGTTTGTCGCGCAGGAATTTTTCGAGGCGCAGGATATCGTAGTAGTTATAAAAAGCAATGCACTTGCCCGTCAGACCATCACGGCCTGCCCGCCCGGTTTCCTGGTAGTAGTTCTCGATACTCTTCGGCATATCATAGTGGATCACAAAACGCACGTCGGGCTTGTCGATCCCCATGCCGAAAGCGATGGTGGCGCAGATCACGTCGATCTCTTCCATCAGGAAATCGTCCTGCGTTTTGGAGCGGGTTTTGGGGTCGAGGCCGGCGTGATAGGGGGCGGATTTAATGTCGTTGACCACCAGCAGTTGGGCCAGGTCTTCCGCGGTTTTGCGGTTCTGCACATAAATGATGCCCGATTCGTTGCGGAACTCTTCCTTGATCACCTGGATGATCTGTTTGATCGTCTGATCCTTTTTGATCTTGGGCCGGATCTCGTAGAACAAATTTTCCCGGTTGAAAGAGGAAATAAACGTGCGTTCGTGGCCCATGTCGAGGTTTTTCAGGATATCCTGCTGAACCTTGGGTGTGGCCGTGGCGGTAAGGGCCATAATGGGTACCTCGCGGGCGATAGCGTCGAGCATTACGCGGATACGGCGGTATTCCGGCCGGAAGTCGTGGCCCCATTCGGAAATACAGTGGGCTTCATCGACGGCGACGAAAGAGATGTCGCTGTTTTGGAAGAACTCGATGTTTTCTTCTTTGGTCAGCGTTTCAGGCGCCACGTACAATAATTTGGTTTTGCCGTCGGAGATGTCCTGTTTTACTTTCTTCATTTGCGCCTTTGTCAGCGACGAATTGAGGAAGTGAGCCACTTCATCTTCATCGGAGTAGCCGCGGATGCTGTCCACCTGGTTTTTCATCAGGGCGATCAGCGGGCTGATAATGATGGCAGTGCCGGGCAGCATGAGAGCCGGCAACTGGTAGCAGAGGCTTTTACCGCCGCCCGTAGGCATTATGACAAAGGTATCGTTGCCGTCGAGCAGGCTGTTGATGATGGCGCGTTGGTCGCCTTTAAATTTGTCGAATCCGAAGTATCGGTGTAAGTTTTCCTGTAGGGTGTCGCGTTCAGCAGAAATCGCAGTCATTGTTCGATTACTATTTTAAAAATTGCGTACGGGCTGTTTTGATTTTTTGCCGTTGAAAATACGCATTTCTTTCATAACGGCACAGAATTATTCCGGAATTATCGAGGAATGTTCAGAAAAGGCAATTCAAGGGCGGTGTGCAAACATTTGGCGGGTAACAGGGGCGGACTTGGCGCGGTTTTTTGCAGGGTAAATGGTATTGGTCCGCGGTTTTTTTAGCACAAAAGCCCCGCCTGTCAGCAGGGCCTTTTTCAAAAAGCCGCCAAAGATAGTAAAAGAAAAAGGAAATTATGCACAAATTTTTTTTGGAAAAAATGTTAAGGATTTTTGAACATTCCGGCAATAATTTGGAGAGCAAACAGAAATGTTGACAATAACAGAATTTTAATTGGCGCCAAAAGTCGGTTGTTTATATGTGAATGGGGAAAAGACGTCTAAAACGCAAAAGATTTGGAAAGCGGGGCCTTACTTTTACCCCATCGAAAACGAAGCTTTGTTTTGTCCATGAAAAAAATGTTCTGCTCCCGCCTGTTTTTCTTCCTGTTTCTCACAAGCGTTGTTTGCGCGCTGCCTGCCCAAAAGCCGGTCACGCTGGAAGACATCTGGACGAACGGCGCCTTCAACACCAAAGGGGTGCCGGGTTTCCGCTTTCAAAACGACGGCGTACATTTTACCCGCCTCGACGACGGCATTATCGGGCAGTACGACCTGCGCAACGGCGAACAATCGGGTATAATCTTCGATGCCAGAACGCCGGACGGAAACGCTGCGCCGGGCTGGGAGGGAAAGTTCAATAACTATACCTTCAGTACCGACGAATCCAAACTTCTGCTGGCGGCGGGCACAGAGCAGATTTACCGATGGAGTTCAAAATCCGACTATTTCGTGTACGACCTGAAAACCAAAACGCTCACCCGCCTGCACGAAGGGCCAAAACAGCGGTACGCCACTTTCTCGCCGGATGGCCGGAAAGTAGCTTTCGTGGTGGGAAACGACCTGTATTATAAAGATCTATCCTCCGGTAAAACGACCCGCGTGACCAGCGAAGGCAAGGAAAATGCGATCATCAACGGCGCTTCCGACTGGGTGTACGAGGAAGAATTTGAACTGGTACGGGCTTTTCAATGGAGCCCCGACGGCCAAAAACTGGCTTTCCTCCGTTTCGACGAGAGCGCCGTGCCGGAATTTACCATGGAGATGTACAAAGGCGGCGATTACCCGGAACTGGTCACGTTCAAATACCCCAAGGTGGGGGAGAAAAATGCCACCGTTTCGGCGCATATTTATGACCTGGCTACTGCCAGAACGCTCGCCGTTCGAACCGAAACCGCCGGTAGTTCGGAAGAATTTTACCTGCCCCGTATCGCCTGGACGCCCGGCGGTCAGCTGTGCATCACACGTATGAACCGCCACCAAAACCAGCTCCGGCTGCTGCTGGCCGATCCCGCCACGGGCATTTGCAGCACCCTGCTGGAAGAAAACAGCAAATATTACCTCGACCTGCAGGAACCGGTATTCCTGTCCGACGGTTCGGGCTTTCTCTGGCAAAGCGAAAAAAGCGGCTTCAATCACCTGTACCGCTGCGATATGCAGGGCCGCCAACAAGCCGCCCTGACAAAAGGCGACTGGGATGTGACCGGCTTCTACGGGGTGGATGAAAAAAACGGGCAGGTATTTTATCAGGCTGCCGCCAAAAATCCCATGCAACGCGAAATTTATTCCGTCAAACTGAACGGAAAAGGCCGCTCGAAACTCAGCGAACGGGATGGATTTCACAGCGCGCAGTTCAGCAGCACGTTCGATTATTTTATCGATACTTATTCCACGGCCAATACCCCCCCGCAATACACGGTGTGCAACCGTGCCGGAAAAGCGATCCGGCAACTGGAGCAAAACGCCGCTGCAAAAGACCAACAGGCCGAATGTGGCACTTTGCCGGTGGAGTTTTTTAAAGTACCGGTCAAAAACGCCTCCTCGCCCTCCGGGGCGCCCTGGAACGGCGAGCTGAACGGCTGGATGATCAAACCCGCGGCGCCCCAGTTTGCCGGGCAGAAACTGCCCGTGTTGATGTTCGTGTACGGCGGCCCGGGCAGCCAGCAGGTGACCGATGCCTGGAAAGGCGCCAATTACTGGTGGTTCCAGATGCTGGCGCAAAAAGGATACGTGGTAGCCTGCGTCGACAACCGGGGCACCGGCGCCCGGGGCGAGGAATTCAAAAAAATGACCTACATGAACCTCGGAAAATACGAAACCGAAGACCAGATCGCCGCGGCCAAATACCTCGGTACCCTGCCATTTGTAGACCCCGCCCGGATCGGTATTTTCGGCTGGAGCTATGGCGGCTACATGTCGAGCCTGTGCTTGTTCAAAGGCGGCGAAGTATTTAAATCGGGTATTGCCGTGGCCCCGGTGACCAACTGGAAATGGTACGACAGTATCTATACCGAACGCTATATGCGCACCGAGCAGGAGAATCCCAAAGGTTATGCCGAAAACTCGCCGGTCAATTTTGCCGACCAGCTAAAAGGCAATTACCTGCTCATTCATGGCCTGGCCGACGACAACGTGCATTTCCAGAACGCCGCCGAAATGGCCAACCGGCTGATCGCCGCCGATAAACAGTTCGACAATATGTTCTACCCCAACCGCAACCACGGCATCGGCGGCGGCAACGCCAAAATACACCTGTACACCCTGATGACGCGGTTTCTGGACGAAAAACTGAAGGGGACGGGAGATGAGAAGGTGGTACGGCCGTAATAAAATGATAATTGCAGGAAGCCCTTGGGCACTGCTTAGTGCTTATCAAAACTCCCGGCCACCACGACTACAATTTCTCCCTTCACCTCTTTTGCCCCGAAATGCGCCCGCAATTCGGCAAGGGTGGCGGTTTTCACTTCCTCGTGCAATTTGCTCAGCTCGCGGGCCACGCAGGCAGGCCTTTCGGGCCCGCATACGGCGATCAGCTCGTCCAGGCATTTCACCAGGCGGTACGGCGATTCGTACAGAACGAAGGTATAGGGCAATGCGGCGAGGAATTTCAATCGGGTTTGGCGGCCTTTTTTATGGGGTAAAAAACCGTCGAAGTGAAAGGTATCGCAGGGCAACCCGCTGGCGACCAGGGCGGGTACGAAGGCGGTCGGGCCGGGCAGGCATTCTACCCGGACGCCCTGTCGTACACAGGCGCGCACCAGCAAAAAACCGGGATCGCTGATGCCCGGCGTGCCCGCGTCGGACACCAGCGCCATGGCAGCGCCCGCGGCCAGTTCGGCTGCGATTTTGTCCACTACCGCATGCTCGTTGTGGGCGTGAAACGCCCGAAGCGGCGTTTTGATACCGTAATGATCCAGCAACTTCCGGCTCGTCCGCGTATCTTCAGCCAACACCACCGACACCTCTTTCAGCACCCGTAGCGCGCGCAGCGTAATGTCTTCCAGATTGCCGATAGGTGTGGGTACTACGTATAGCATAACTCACTCGCCATGGAGTTGATAATGATATGTTTCAACGATAGCGTTGGCCAATAGTTTCTGGCAGGCGGTTTCCACTTTTTGCCTGGCTTCGGTCTCGGTGGCTGCTTCCAGCGTCATGGACACGTGGCGGCCGATGCGCACATCGGTCACGTCGCCGAGGTCGAGGTGTTTGAGGTTGTTCACCACGGCTTTGCCCTGCGGGTCGAGCAGCTCCTTGTGGGGCATGATGTCGATTTCGGCAATGAATTTCATAATCAAAAGTATGTGAAGGCCGTTGTGCTAAGACCGGGCGGCCCCGACAATTTTATTTTTAAAAATGATAGAAATCAGAATATAAAAGACGATCAGCATGGAAAGGCCTATTCCTTTCAGGGTAAACAACGCCGTCAGGCCCAGTACCAGAAAGGTGTAGGGCAGCTTGTTGCCCTCCCAGCGGAAGGAGCGGAATTTCAGGGGGAACATGGGAATCTCGCTCACCAGCAAAAAGGAAAACACGCCGGTAACCAGGTAAAGTATCCAGGGGGCGTTCCGGATCAGATCGCCGGCGCCCAACTGGTTGTTTTGCACCGCCAGCGTGAGACCAAGTACAAACAGGGTGCAGCCCGGAGTGCTGAGGCCGATAAAATAACTTTTCTGGCGGACATCCAGGTTGAATTTGGCCAGGCGATAGGCGGAAAACATGGATAATACGAAGGCCGGTAAACCGGCCAGGCAGAGTGGATAATGTCGGGGCAACTCCCCTGGCGCAGCATCCGGTGCAAGCGGAGCGGACAAAGGCGGGTAAAAGGTAAAGCCCACCGACCATGAACCGCAGTATATCCCGGAAAGCAGGGTGTACAGCATCACGCCCGGAACCACGCCGAAACTTACCACGTCGGCCAGAGAGTCCAGTTCCTTACCCATCGGCGACGATACCCGCAAGGCCCGCGCTACCATACCATCGGAGTAATCGCACAAAAACGAACCTAAAACACACCATGCGGCGGATACCGGCTGTCCGTAAAGCAACAACACCGTGGCGCAGCACCCGAAAAACAGGTTTAAAAGCGTAAAAAAATTGGGAATCTGTTGGCGCATGAAAAACGGCGGGGATTTGGAGCAACCCCCGCCGGCAAAAGTAGAACTTTACTGCCAACCGCTACAGACTCATCGGTACTTCCATCAATAAAAGTTCGGCCTTTTCATCAGCCCGGATGGCGAGCTTATCGGTATCCCAGATGCCAAGACCGTCGCGCCGGTTCAATGACTGGCCGTTGATACTTACCGCGCCTTCGATCACAAAAGCATAAACGCCGTTTTTTTGCGGGCGCTTCAGGGCGTATTCCGTTTGAAACCCTTTGTCAAAATGGCCCAGGTGAAACCAGGCATCCTGATGGATCCAAACGCCGGCGTCGTCGGGATTGGGCGACAGCACCTGGAGCAAATTGTTGTGCGCTTTGGCCCGGTCGTAGCCCAGCTGATCGTATCGGGGCTCCACGTTTTTCTTGTTTGGGAAAACCCAAATTTGTAAAAATCGTACCTCTTTATCGGTATTCCGGTTGAACTCCGAGTGGAAAATGCCTGTACCGGCGCTCATCACCTGAATATCGCCCTGCCGGATGACCTGTTTGTTGTTCATTGAATCCTGGTGTTCCAGGTCGCCCAGCAGTGGGATGGATATGATCTCCATATTGTCGTGCGGGTGCCGGCCAAAGCCGCGACCGGGCGCCACCCAGTCATCGTTCAGTACGCGCAGCACGCCGAAGTGCATCCGTTCGGGGTTGTAGTAGTTGGCAAAAGAAAAAGTGTGATGACTGTCGAGCCAGCCATGGTTGGCGTGGCCGCGGGTATCAGCCCGGTGCAAAACAGTGTTTGCCATGATGTTAGACTCCGTATTTGGAAGGTGATTGAATCCGAGAATATCGAGCGGCCGCAATTCGTCGATGTCGTTTTTGACCAAAGCAGCGACAGAACCGGAGGCCGCAAAAATGCCGGTACCCAACAGACCGGTGCGTATAAAATCTTTGCGTTTCATAACAGGCAGTATTAATTAAGTGTTTTAAAATTAGATGTTGCAAAGTTAAATACAATTACCAAACAAATGCAAGTTACAATGGTTTAAATTTTCAATAAAGTCCGGTAAACCGCCGAATTTTACGGCGAGATATGAAAGCATTAAATTTTATGCCTGCCAACTGCCGTGTTCTGTGTATTGTTTACTGCTTAGTGCTGGCTGCCTGCGGCGGACCCAATACGCCGCTCGACGCGGGCACGCGGCAAGCCATTGATTCTATTGCGGCTGCGGAGACCCGGCAAGCCAGGGTAGAAATCGACAGCCTGTGTAAGATGGAACGCACAACGGTGCTGCCGCGTTTGGTGGATTCCATTAAACAAAAACGGCTTCGGGAAATTCAGGAGCAATTGAAGACGGTGCCGAAATAAACCATTCGGGGCGCTTCTATTTCAAACGAAAAAGTCGCCGGATCACCCAGCCTCCCTGTCCTCCGGAAGCCGGGCCACCGGGCGGGCATCAACCAATAACTAATTTTTCCGGATGGAAATCCTGCATCTTTCCAAACCAGACCGCGCGCTTTACGGACACGTCGCACTCGACGGCTCCAAAAGCCTCAGCAACCGGGCGCTCATTATCCTGGCGCTGGCTGGCGCCGATCCGTCCGGGTGGTTGAGGAATTTGTCCACTTCGAAAGATACGGCAACCCTTCAGCGTCTTTTGGCACAGACCGATGCCGGCGCCTACGATGCCGGCGACGCGGGCACCACGTTCCGGTTCATGACCGCTTACCTTGCCACGCGGCCTGGCGCCCAGGTACTCAGCGGTTCGCCCCGTATGTGTCAGCGGCCCGTGGGCGCGCTGGTATATGCGCTGCGTGAGTTGGGCGCCGACGTTAATTTTTTAGAAAGAGAAGGATATCCCCCCTTGCTCATCGGTGCGCCTGATCGTTTGGGAAAAGCAAACCGCGCCATCCGGGTCGATGCCGATGTGAGCAGCCAGTTTTTATCGGCCTTGCTGATGATCGGCCCCTGCCTGCCCCGCGGGCTGGAACTGATCCCCCGGGGGCGTCTGGTTTCGCGCCCTTACCTGGACATGACGATGCGCATAATGCGTCACTTCGGCGCCCGGGTGGATTGGTGGGGTGAAAACATCGTGGTTGATCCAGGCGCCTACACACCCCGTCCGCTTACTATTGAGGCCGATTGGTCGGCTGCTTCCTATTGGTATGCCCTGACCGCTTTTGCCGAAACGGCTGAATTGACCCTCGAGGCTCTGTTCGAAGACAGCTGGCAGGGAGACGCGGTAATTATGGAAATGATGAAACAGTTTGGGGTGGAGTCAAATCGGGAAGTTGCGCCCGGAAATGTTCAAACCCTGACGCTTAAAAAACACCCGGGCGCCCTCCCGGCTTCCTTCAAATGGGACTTCCTCGATTGCCCCGATATTGCCCAAACCCTGGCCGTGGTTTGTGCCGGCCTGGGTGTTCGGGGTGTTTTTACCGGGCTGGAAACGCTGGCCATTAAAGAAACGGACCGTACCGCCGCGCTGCGGTATGAGTTGGCCAAAGTTGGCGTTGACTTCAGGGCGCCGGACGAGGCGACATTCACCCTCGGCGGAAAGGCCTCCTGGAAAAACACACCCCGTTTTGCCACTTACGGCGACCATCGCATGGCCATGGCTTTTGCTCCGTTGGCTATGCTTGGGCCGGTTGAGATCGAACACCCTGCAGTGGTGGCCAAATCGTACCCCAAATTTTGGGAACACCTCGAAGCGGCGGGCTTCAGGATCAAAAAACGGTAATCGTGATGGACAAGAAACTTGTATGGGAAAACCGCGCGCACGGCAAACTGTTGCTCACAGGCGAATACGTCGTGCTGGATGGCGCGCTGGCCCTCGCCTTGCCGGTGCGCTATGGGCAGCGTTTACAGGCAGAGCCGGGAGAGATACCCGGCGTGTTGCATTGGAAAAGCCTGGATCACGTCGGAAATACCTGGTTTGAAGCGACTTTCTCCCTGCCCGGTTTATCCTTGATCAATGCCACGGATCAATCAACGGCCATCGTCCTACAAACTATGCTGCACGCCTGCCGGCAGCAGGCGTCCGGATTTATGAACCATAAAGAGGGGCTCCAGGTATGTACCCAAACCGATTTCCCGCGCGAATGGGGCCTGGGTACCAGCAGCACGCTCATCGCCCTGCTGGCGCGCTGGGCCGGAGTTGATCCTTACCCCGTTTTGTTCGATACATTGGGGGGGTCGGGCTACGACATTGCCTGCGCTTTTGCCGAAGGGCCTTTGTTATACCGCCTCACCAACCGGCATCCTGAGATAGAGGCCGCCAGCTTTTATCCCGTATTTTCCAATCGCCTGTTTTTCGTTTTTTTGGGTAAAAAACAAAACAGCCGGGAAGGTATCCGGCATTACCGGAAACATGCACCGGAAAACGAAGGGTTGGCGAATGATATTTCAGCCATAACCCGCCAATGCCTGGAATGCTCCGATCTTGACACTTTTACCGGCTTATTGCTCGAACATGAACGGCTGATCGGCCGGGCGCTGGGCCTGCCCCGGGCCCAGGAGCTGTATTTCGCTGATTTTCCCGGTGTCATCAAAAGCCTGGGGGCCTGGGGTGGCGATTTTGTGCTGGCAGCCGGCAGCGGACCGGTGGAGGAGACGTTTGCCTATTTCAGGAGTAAGGGGTACGGCGCCTGTATTCCCTACCGGAAAATGGTGTTGTGAATTTGTCACACCCCCATTTTCTCCCGTACGATTGCCAAAATCTCCCCTTCCAGTCTGCCGGCTTCCGCCATGGCCGCATCCGCTTCGGCTACCACTTTGGCGGCATGCGTTTTATCTTCCAGATCGACAGCGTTCACTTTTACGTTGAGCGCGGCGCCCATTACGGCCGAGCGGGCACAGAGCGCGCCCACGCCGGCATCGGTGATGGAATTGGGATTGCCGGTTTCTACCATCTGGCGGATCAGCGGAAAACTGTCCAGCCCCAGCCGCAGTACGCGCAGGGGCACTTCGATGGCGCCAAGCGTGGCTTTTTGAATAGCGGCTTTCCGGGCGGCTTTTTCATCGGGGGTGCCTTTAGGCAGCCCGAATGCCGCCATGATGGCGTTGAAAGCGTCCGTGTCTTCGTCGACAGCGCGCAGCAGGGCATCTTTCAGACGCTGGCCGCGTTCGGCGGCTTCCGAAAACGCTTCCCAGCGTTCGTCCCAGCCGCGTTTGTGGGAGCTGAGGTTGGCTACCATAGTGGCCAGCGAAACGCCCAGGGCGCCCACATAGGCACTGATAGATCCGCCGCCGGGCGCCACGCTTTCGCTGGCGGCTTCATTGGCGAAGGCGCGCAGGTCTTTTTTGATCAGTTTTTTGGCCGTGGCCGGGTCATCCTGGGCGATATTGTATTCGATGATCTTGCGTTGCGGATCAAAGGGCGCCAGCTCGTCGAGGCCCATCGTTTTGACGGCGATTTTGATCAATTCTTCTTCGCTCACCCCCGCGCTGCGCTGTTGTTTCTTCAAAAAATAACGCCCGGCTTCGAGCATGACGTTGAGGGGAACCAGGCCGACCAACTCGCTGCCCGTGACGCGCATGCCACGCCGGTCGGCGCTTTTACAACACTCCTCGAAGGCGATATGCAGCGGCGTGGCTCGGATGTCGGTGATGTTCATGGAGATCTGGGCGATACCATACTCTTCGATGTACCAGCCGATACCTTTTACTCCTTTCAGCGTGCCGGGTTGCCGCAAGGGTTCGCCGGTAGCGTCCTTGAGCGGTTTGCCGCTGGCGGGGTCGTTCAAAACACGACCCAGTTCACGCACGTCGAAAGCCACCGAGTTGGCCCTGCGGGTGGAGGTGGTGTTCAGATTGACGTTGTAAGCAATCAGGAAATCGCGGGCGCCGATCGCCGTGGCGCCACTGCGGGCGTTGAAGCGGGCCGGGCCGAAATCGGGTTTCCATTCCGGATTGGCCAGTTTTTCCGGCAGGCCCTCGTATTCCCCGGCGCGGATAACAGCCAGGTTTTTGCGTTCGGGACGGCTGGCAGCGGCTTCGTATAAGTAAACAGGCAGATCCAGTTCACGGCCCACGCGCTCGCCAAGTCGCCGTGCCCATTCCGCCGTTTCTTCCATGGAAATATTGGCGATCGGGATAAGCGGACACACGTCGGTGGCGCCCATGCGCGGGTGTTCGCCCGTGTGTTTGCTCATGTCGATCAGTTCGCTGGCTTTCTGAATGGCCCGGAACGCGGCTTCCGTTACCGGTTCGGGTTCGCCAACGAAAGTGACGACCGTCCGGTTGGTGGCTTTGCCGGGGTCTACATCCAGCAATTTTACCCCTTCGACGGTTTCAATGACATCGGTAATTTCTTTGATAATGGCAGGGTCGCGTCCCTCTGAAAAGTTTGGAACGCACTCGATCAGTTGTTTCATATTTTAATTTGTAATCCGTAATCCGCAATTGAATCACTGTCGTTGGTATTTTTCCTCGAAACGGCGGGCCAGGGCCTTGTGTTTGTTGTCCAGATTGATCTCCCGGCCCTGAATGAACGCCGCCGTCACCTGACAGGTACGCATGTCGAGCGCGTCGCCTTCACTGATGAACAGGGTGGCGTCTTTGCCCGTTTCCAGCGATCCGGTAGTACCGCCGATACCCAGAATAGCCGCCGGACTGAGTGTGACGGCCTGTACGGCCGCTTCATAGGGCAGCCCGAAAGCCACTGCCTGGCCGGCCTGAAAGGGCAGGTTGCGTTGGCGCCAGCCGCCGTTGCCGGAGAGGGCGAAAGGAATGCCCGCCTGGTGCAGGGCCAGGGCGGTTTTATAGGGTTGGTCATAGTCTTCGTCTTCCCGGGCCGGGAGGCGCTGCGGCTCGGCCAGGATGACCGGTACCTTGTGCGTTTTCAAAAAAGCGGTGATCATCCAGGCGTCGGAGGCGCCCACGAGCACCGGGCGGGCGCCGTGTTGTTCGGCAAAAAGCACGGCTTCCTGCATGGTTTTGGCGTCGCTGCTGTGGATATACAGGTTTTGCGAGCCGTCGAACAGGCCGCGCATGGCTTCGAAGCGGGGGTTTTTTACTTCCGGCGCCGGTTTTTGCGCATAAGCCCTGGCTTCGCCGAAGTACCGTTGCAGTTCTTCCACCTGTTTGTCGTATTCATTACCGGGCTGTTGTTCCTGGCCGGGAGGGGGCGGCGGGCCGAAACGGCGCCGCGGCTGCCGGGACGGCCAGTTGAGGTGTATGCCCTCATCGGTGCGAATAGCGGCGTCTTCCCAGTTCCAGGCATCGAGTTGCACCACTGCCGAGGCGCCCGAAACGAGTCCGCCAGCCGGTACCACCTGGGCCAGCAGTACGCCGTTGGAGCGCACCGTTGGTATGACTTCAGAGTCGGTATTGTAGGCCACTATGACGCGGGCATTAGGATTCAGGCGACCCGCCTCCGTGTGATCCTGCGTGGCGCGCACGGCTTCGATCTCCACCAAGCCGAGGCGCGAATCGGTGGCAATAAAGCCCGGGTATACGTGTTTGCCCGCCGCATCGAATATTTTAGCGAAGCGCGAGCGGTCTATCCGGATGGCGGTGGCGTCGGCCACGAGGGTCAGTTTGCCGTTTTCAAACGCGATGGCGCTGTTGGGGATTACCTGCCCGTTGCCCAGGTGCGCCGTGGCGCCAAAAATGAGGATGGCCCCGGTCTGCGGCGGGGCAGGGGTGGGCGATTGGGCGGAGAGGGAAATTGGGAGTAAAAACAACATCGTTAAAATAAGCCAACGGCACATGGGCAAGGTAGTTATAAAGTGAACAACTGATGGCAACTATACTTTATCCAATTTCTTAATGACAGATTCTTTTTTGGTTTGGCTGAAAAGGTTTTTTGCTCCGACGCCTCCGTATTTTAATCACGATATCATTTTGACTTACCGGACGGCGCAAGTCAACATCGGTCTCCCTTCAATTTCTCCTTCCAGTACATCGCCCACCTGTACGGGGCCCACCCCCGCCGGGGTGCCGGTGAAGATCACGTCGCCTTTTTGCAGGGTAAAATAGCGGGAAATATGTACGATCAGGGTTTCGAATGGAAAGATGAGGT
>JAKLJF010000012.1:13030-19760 GCA_023151335.1 Thermoanaerobaculia bacterium
AGCTGAAAATGAATGTCTTTCGGATTGGGCAGTTCGCCGAGCGGTATCCAGGGGCTGAGCGGCGCCGAATGGTCAAATCCTTTGGCGATTTCCCAGGGCTGGCCTTTTTGCTTGAGTTTGTCCTGCAGGTCGCGCGCGGTGAAGTCGATACCGAAGGCCACGGCGTCGTAATAGCGGGAGGCGAATTCGGGTTGCACCGAGCGCCCGTTTTTGCACACCCGCAATACGATCTCGCCCTCGTGGTGCAGGTCCTGCGTAAAATCGGGATAAAAAAACGGCTTATTGTTCACCACCAGCGCGGTCGGCGGCTTCATAAAGATCAGCGGTTCGGCGGGTACCGGGTTGTTCAGTTCCTTGGCGTGATCGATGTAGTTGCGGCCTATGCAGAAAATTTTCATGGCGGCAAATGTAGCTATTTTTCCTGCTCGCTGTTCCTGAACCAGGTCAGCGCGCGGGAGGGGCATTGTTCCACCTGCGCGATGATCGTTTCGCTGCCGGCCCCCTGCATGTCGACCCAGGGATGCTTGCGCGGATTGAATACCTGGAGCAGGTTGCGCCAGCAAATCGTCGAGTGCTGGCAGATGTCGGGTTTCCAGACGACCGTGATGTCGCCGTTGGTGTAGTGCTTTTCCATGAATCGGTTATGATGCTTTTTGCACAAAAATAATTAAAATTTTTACCAAATTTATAAATTTATTGTTTTAAATTTGGCGGTTCAAAAACAAGAAGTATGAAAAGCCTGCTTCCCCCCGACGACGCATACGCGGCCTTACCCCGGCAAATTAAATCTGTCATCCGGTCAAGGCAGATCAAAGCGGCCCTGGCCGTCAATCAGGAATTGATCGAACTGTACTGGAAAATCGGCAAAATGATCGTCCGCGAACAGGAGGCCAGGGGATGAGGCAGTGCGGTGGTGGAGCGGCTGGCGGAGTTGGGAAATACCCCCCAAATATCTGACCTTTGAACCCGAAAAGTATATTTCCCATCATGGCAAAATCAAAAGTCATTTTCTTCTGCTCTTCCTGCGGCGCTTCCTCGCCCAAGTGGCTGGGCAAATGCCCGCACTGCGGCGAATGGAATACCTACCAGGAGGAAGTGATCCAGAAAGAGACCGTGGCGGAGGAAAAACGCCGCTCCTGGGCCGGCAACGGCAAAAGCGAGCCGGTGAAAGCCGTGCCGTTGGGCAACATCCAAACCGGGGCCACCCGCCGCCTCGCCACGCCCGACGGCGAACTGAACCGTGTGCTGGGCGGCGGCATCGTGCCGGGCTCGCTGGTGCTTATCGGCGGACAGCCGGGTATCGGGAAAAGTACGCTGCTGCTGCAGGTGGCCGTGCAGTTGCCGGCTAAAGTGCTGTACGTGAGCGGCGAAGAAAGCGAAGAACAGATCAAAATGCGCGCCGACCGCCTGCCGGAGGGCCGCTCGGAGTGTTTTATCCTCACGGAAACGAACACCAGCAAGATCCTCCAGCAAGCCCAGGATTTGCAGCCGCAACTGCTGATCGTCGATTCCATACAGACCATGAACAGCCCCCACCTCGACAGCGCGCCCGGCGGCGTGTCGCAGGTGCGCGAGTGCGCCGCCGAACTGCTGCGGTTTGCCAAGGAAACCAACATCCCCGTGTTCCTCATCGGCCATATCAACAAGGAAGGCGATATCGCCGGGCCCAAACTGCTGGAACATATCGTCGACTGCGTGCTCCAGTTCGAAGGCGACCGGCACAACACCTACCGCATCCTGCGCACGCTGAAGAACCGCTTCGGCAGCACCGACGAAATGGGCATCTACGAAATGCGCTCGGAAGGCCTGCGCGAAGTGAGCAACCCCTCCGAACTGCTGCTCAGCCAAAAGGACGAGGAGCTTAGCGGTTGCGCCGTGGCCGCCACCATGGAAGGCCTGCGCCCCATGCTCATCGAAACGCAGGCGCTGGTGAGCAAATCGGTGTACGGCACTCCCCAGCGCTCGGCCACGGGCTTCGACATGCGCCGCCTGCAAATGCTGCTGGCCGTGCTGGAAAAACGCTGCGGCTACTACTTCAGCATGAACGACGTGTTCCTCAACCTGGCCGGCGGCATCCGCGTGGAAGACCCCGCCATCGACCTGGCCATCGTGGCCGCCCTCGTTTCGTCGCTGCTGGATGTGAGCATTCCCTCCGACGTGTGCTTCGCCGGCGAAGTGGGGCTGAGCGGCGAAATACGCGCCGTGAGCCGCATCGAACAACGCATCGCCGAAGCCGACCGCCTGGGTTTCAAGGAAATGTACATTTCCAAATACAACGCCAAGGGGCTGGATTTTAACAAGTTCGGGATACGGGTGATGACGCTGGGCAAGGTCGAGGAGTTGAAGGGAGCGTTGTTTGTGTAATGGTATTTTATTCGGAAAAATTTACCTTGCGTAAAATTTCACGACCACGACCATGACTGTACTGACAAAAAAAATGACCTGGGCCGAATACCGCGCACTGGAATTCGAGGATACCGATAACTTCCAATATGAACTCCTAAACGGTGAAATCGTGAAAAAAGCCTCCCCAGCCGTGCACCACCAGCGCATTTCTATGCGACTGATCGCTACCTTTTTACAGCATCTCTCCGGAAAAGATATTGGAGAAATATTCCATGCCCCCCTGGATGTAGTTTTGGACGACGTCAACGTACCACAGCCGGATCTGATCTTTATCCGAAAGGAACGCAGCCATATTATTCACGAACAGGAGCAAGTGATCATGGGCGCCCCCGATATTCTGGTGGAAATCATTTCCGGTGGTTCGATCAAAAGGGATCGTGTCGAAAAAAAAGACCTTTACGAGCAGTTTGGCGTAGCGGAGTTCTGGATCGTGGACCCAAACAACCGCTCGGTGGAGGTATATCAGTTGCAGGATGGCCGGTATAAGCTGTTCTCTTTTGCTGCAGAAACGGGCAAAGTGCAATCATCCGTCCTGGAAGGCCTCGAATTGGAAGTCGCTGAAATTTTTGGGTAATATGCCGGTACCAGAAAGCGTTTTTCAATGATGAACAAAACCAATCCGTCTCGCCATGAAATCCCTGCTTGTCTTATCCGTCTTTTCCCTGTTGCTCACCTGCGATACCGCGGTAAATCCCGCGCTACAACGGGCAGGCATCGGGAATAACAGTTCACCGGTTTCCATAGACGATATTTCCGCCCGGGCAGTGCTCGACGAAGTGAACGCCCTGCGCGCCAGAGGCTGCAAATGCCCCAACAGTCGCTACTCGCCACCGGTTCCACCGCTGCATTGGGAGGAAAAACTGGAACAGGCCGCCCAATCCCACGCCGACGACATGTACCGCGGCCGGTATTTCGACCACAACAGCGCCGACGGTACCAGCTTCTCCGACCGTATCAGCCGGACCGGTTACCAATGGCAGGCCGTGGGTGAAAACATCGCCAAGGGCCAGCCCACCGCCCGAACCGTCGTGCATGCCTGGGCCAACAGCAAAGGCCATTGTCTGAATATGATGAACCCTAAATTCGACGACATGGGCGTTGGGAAAAACGGGCCGTACTGGGTGCAGGATTTTGGAGCGAGAAAGGAAGACTGATCAGGCTCTTATACACGCTTTACGTCGAACTACAGACGTCTCCCCCCGCTTTTTACTTACCTTCGCGCCGTTTTTACCAAAACGGTACGCACATGAAAAAATATTGCCTGCTCTTTTTTGTCCTGCTGCTCGCCCCGGCCATTATCGGGGCACAATCCAACCTCACCATGGCCGACGCCATCCTGAAAGGCCGTACGGCCCTGGCTCCGGCTAATCTCAAACAGGTGCAATGGATACCCGGTACCCACCAGTTTACCCATGCGCTCAACGGCAAGTATGTCAGGATGAACGCCGCTACCGGCAGCACGGATACGATTGATATCCTGAGCGGCATTAACAGTCACCTTGAAAAACAAGGTTCCAAACCCCTGGAAAACCCACCGGCGTTTACCTGGATCGACGATAAAACCCTCTGGTTTAAAACAGATAAAGATATTTACACCTATACGCTCGATGGCGACCTGAACCGTAAAAACGGCTTTCCCGCCGATGCCGAAAACGCCGACATTCACGAAAAAACGTTCAAAATCGCTTACACCCGCGACAAAGGGCTGTGGATCAACATCGGCGGCAAAGATCTGGGTGTAGCCCAAAGCGAAAAAGACGGCATCGTGTACGGCGAAAGCGTGCACCGGCAGGAATTCGGCATTTACAAAGGCACCTTCTGGAGTCCGGCCGGCCGCTATCTGGCTTTTTACCGCATGGATGAAAGTATGGTCACGCCCTATCCGATTTACATACTTGATTCTATGCCCGCCCAGGCGCGTCTTGTGCGCTACCCTTACGCCGGCGCTACCAGCCATCACGTGACGGTGGGGATATATGACACCCAAACCGGACAAAAATGGTACCTGAACACCGGCGAACCCGCCGAGCAGTACCTGACCAACGTCGCCTGGTCGCCCGACGACAAATTCATCCTCATCGCCGTGGTCAACCGCGAACAAAACCATGTATGGCTGCGGCAGTACGAAGCGGCCACGGGCGCCTTTGTAAAAACCCTGTTTGAAGAAAGCAACGACAAATGGGTGGAACCCGAACAGCCGGCCCAGTTCGTGCCCGGCAAAAACGACCAGTTCGTATGGCAAAGCGAACGCGACGGCTTCAACCACCTGTATTTGTACGACCTGAACGGCAAACTCATCCGCCGGCTGAGCGAGGGCAGATTTCCGGTCACCAATTTTTACGGGTTTTCCGCCAACGGCGAAAACTGTTTTTACCAAACCGCCGATGAGAGCGGCCTGAATCGCCATATTTGGACCGCCAACCTGAAAACCGGCGTCATCAGCCGCTTGAGCGAAGACGAGGGCATGCATAATGCCATGATCAATAAAGCCGGCGACTGGGTGATCGATGTATTCAGCAACGCCAATACCCCGCGTACCATTTATACCTTCCCCGTCAAAAAACCGGCAGAGCGCAAAATCGTGTTCAGCGCTAAAAATCCCGTGGAGGGCTTTGCGATGGGGCAGGTCAAAATGTTCAGCATTCCATCGCCCGGTGGACCTGCGCTGAACGCCCGTATGGTACTGCCCCCCAATTTCGACCCTTCGAAAAAATATCCGGTGCTGGTGTATTTGTACAATGGCCCGCACGCCCAACTGGTGGCCAACTCCTGGCTCGGCGCCAGTGAATTGTGGATGCACCGCATGGCGCAACAGGGTTGTATCGTATTCACCGTGGACGGGCGCGGCTCGGCTAACCGCGGCTTCGAATTTGAAAGCGCCCTGCACCGCCGCATCGGCGACGCCGAAATAGAAGACCAGGTGGCCGGCGCCCGCTATATGATGAGCCAGCCGTTCGTCGATTCCACCCGCATGGGCGTGTTCGGCTGGAGCTACGGCGGCTTTATGACTACCTCGCTGATGACCCGCCCGGAGGCCAAAGGCATTTTTAAATGCGGCGTGGCCGGCGGGCCGGTGATCGACTGGCGTATGTACGAGATCATGTACACCGAACGCTACATGGACACCCCGCAAGAGAACCCCGGCGGCTATGCCAAAAACAACCTCTTCAACTATATCGACAATCTCGACGGCCGCCTGCTGATGATCCACGGCTCCTCCGACGACGTGGTGCTATGGCAACATTCGCTGCGTTACATCCGCGAATGCGTGAAAAAAGGCAAACAGATCGATTATTTCGTTTACCCGGAACACTTGCACAATGTATTGGGCAAAGACCGGGTGCACTTGTTCGAAAAGATCGACCGGTTTTTCCAGGAAAATCTGCTGCGTACGGAAGAACGGCGGCCCTGATGCCGCGGTATACCGCACATATCCTGTTTAGGCCTCCCGTTTTTCTAAACCCTCTAAACCTTCTAAACCTCATAAACCCTCATACCCCCTGCCACCAGCCCGTTAATCTGTTGTCTTTAACCCCGTACTTGCGTTAAAAACCGTTAATTCGCGACCCATTCGCCGATTCTTGCGTTTTAATCGGAATTTTTACCGCATTTTTGAACCCCCATATAAAATTTAAGATTCTCGTTTCTCATGCAACGCGACAACTACAGCCTGCTCATCGAAAAGCTCGACGCTTTTATTCGGAAATTTTACGTCAATCAGCTGCTGCGCGGCTCGCTCTACACCGTGGGCGCCGTGCTCGGTCTGTTTATTTTGCTGAATGTACTGGAGTATTACTTCTATTTCAGCACGGGGGTACGCACGGCCATGTTGTGGAGCTTCGGGCTGCTCAGCGCGGCCGCTTTGTACAACTGGGTGGCCCTGCCGCTGATGCACTATTTCCATCTCGGCAAACTCATCAGCCACGAACAGGCGGCCCAGATCATTGGCAACCATTTCGGCGACGTAAAGGACAAACTGCTGAACATCCTGCAGTTGAAGCAACAGGCGTCGAACAATGCCATATACGCCGAACTGATCAACGCTTCCATCAACCAGAAGAGCAACGAGATCAAACTGGTGCCTTTCCAGGCCGCTATTGACTTGCAGAAAAACCGTAAATACCTGCGTTATGCATTGCCGCCGGTGTTGTTGCTGCTGTTCCTGCTGCTCGGTGCGCCCAATATCATCCGCGAAGGCACCATGCGCCTGTGGAACAGCACCAAAAAATTTGAAAAACCCGCGCCTTTCCGCTTCCTGGTGGAAACCAACGAACTGAAAGCCGTGCAGTTTTCCGACTTTGTGCTGAAAGTAGGCGTGGAAGGA
>JAKLJF010000130.1:0-7961 GCA_023151335.1 Thermoanaerobaculia bacterium
CGGCGACCGCCGGCGCGCACTGGTCCTCGCCTTCAAGGAAGCCCTGCACAACATCGTCCGGCACGCCTACGCCACCCGCGTCGACGTCGAATTGATCTTTCAGGGCGACCACCTCAGCCTCCGGCTGCACGACAACGGCCGCGGCTTCAACCCCGCTGCCGCGGGCGACCGCGGCAACGGCCTGGTCAATATGCAACGGCGCATGGAGGATGCCGGGGGGACCTTTAGCATCGCCTCGGGGACAGATGGAACGGTGACGGTGTTTGAGATGCCGGTGTGAGGGAAATGGGCAATACGCTTTTCGGGTGATTTGTGCTGCTCCCCCGGGAGCCGATTACCCCTTTTTAGCGATGGCGGGCGGGATTCAGGGAGGGTAGTTTTGCAGACGCAACCCCGCCGTGCCGGGATTTCCCAGTTTAAACCCGGCGGCAAGTAATTTATCCAAAATCTGCCATGTATTACAAACATTCCATCTGCCACCCCGAAAACTCCGAAATCGAATACCCGGACAAAAAGCTGAGCGCGGAGCAAGTCCGGGAAATAGCCCGGAATTACCCCTGGAAGCAGGAACTGCAAAAATTGAAAACCCTTCCGCCGGACGAGATCAACTATTCGCCATCTGTGGATTTTACCAACCTGCAGGATCATCACAGCCTTTGCCTGACGGCAGAGGGCGAACCGGATGATTTCCGGTTCTCGGTTTTTTACAACCGGCCGGTGAAACGAAAAGTGCTATTCGGGCTGTTGGGGGAAAAAGTAGTAATGGACGTGATCGATAAACCTTTCAAAGTTCAGGGCGCCTTCCGGTTGTTGGAGCTGTTTTTAAAACAGGAGTACGGCTCGATAGAAAAGGCGTATGCATTCGGCGAGTAAGGGATATTTTTCTGCAACTTTGTCGTTGAACACCTAATCCTCGCGTAGCATGGGTATACTTCAACTGTTTCGGTGCAAACAGAAGAGCGAATTTTCCATCCCCATCACGGATGAAAGCCGCCGGCGGCTGGAAGCGTGCCGGAAGGCCATCGGCCGGGCGGAGCCCTTTGAAGCCCTGAACGAACTTCGGAATGGTGATTTGCGAAATAAACAATACTCTTTTCGGGCGATTTAATCAACATTAATACCAGGAAAATAAGCGATTTAGGCGATTGTTTTCAGCCTTTACCGCATTGTAGTTTTGGGGTGAGAATACTGTTGCTATTCTCTCGATCACTTTCTTCTTTTACATCTGCGAAGTTATGAAAATCAATCTGAGTTGCTTACGCTTGTCGCTCTGCATCGCGTTATCCTGCTTTTGCCTGAAGGTTTTTCAGGGCCAAAACTTGCAAGACGGAATGTTGGTGAAGGCGCCCGGCTCCAATGTAGTTTACCTCTACCTTCGAAAGGCCAAAATTCCTGTACCACCTCGGGACCTTCCCCGGTTTGAAAACGTTCTTCCCGTAAAAACACTCAGCCGGAAAATCCTGAACGGCTTGGGTAGCATTCCGGCCGACTCCACTGTCGTCCGCGAAATAGATTCAGACAGTGTTTTTTTTCTCTTCGCAAGAAAAAAAAGTTATATCCCTCACCGCACGTTTCATCTACTTGCCTTAGATCTATTTGTCCACACGTTACCCAACGGCAGCTTACGACACGTCGAACCGGGCCCGGCCCTGCCTGATTTCAACGAGACGCCAGCTAACGTGCAGGAAGTTTTCAGTCAACACCTCGCTTTTCAGTTCAAATATAATAAGGTAAACCGCCTGCTACCCGAATCGGTGTTGACCGATCCGCGTTACGCGACCCTTGAACATCGCTTCGATCAGGCCTATGGCCACTATCCGTTTTACGGCAAAGTACAAGGCCTGTTGGCCGACACGGCACTTGGTATGTCCATTAAAAATGACCTGAGTCCGACGCCCAATGACGCCGGTTATTGGGAAGCCGTCCGGCAAAATTCGCCGGAGGACATCCGGTCCCGGCCTTATTGGAACAGTGATATTATCGTGAAAAACAGGCAGGTGCAATTCAAGCTCAACCCAGCCATGCGGGGTTTTGCGGATGTGCACAACCACCAATTTGCCAACCTGGCTTTTGGTGGCCGACTGATTGTAGGTTATCCTTATGGAGAAAATGCACTGGTACAGTGTTCGATGAATGACCATTTGATGGAACTAGCCAGATGGGGCGCATACATTGCTTCAATGGCCTCCTGTTCGGGGACGTGCAGCATCTGTTTGACAACCTTGGGAGAGCCAATATCTTCGCTCGCATGTATTTTGGCTTGCGGAACGACTTTGGTCACGTGTTCCATCGTGGCATCTCAAGCAATCGAAAAATCTACCGATCTGTTGGTCAGTTCCTACCCACATGGCAACAAGGGAAGCGCTGACAAAATAGGAAATTACATCAGCAGTTTTTTTCTTGGAAACATAAATCCCATCCTTTTCCACGGATCACAAGGGTATCCAGGCTTTGAAGACTGGCCGAAATGGAACAACGGTTGGACGCACCAGACCGTACACGAGGATGCCTTGTTTCGCGCATATACCGGCGGGATGCGATTAATGGTTATGCTGGCGGTTGAAAACTCATTCCTGTGCAGCTTGTGCAGATCAGAGGCGTTCAATAACCGGGGCGTTTTCCCCTGCGATGATGAAATGGCGAGCATATACCGCCAGGTCGATTCAACCAAAGCAATGGATCAGGCTATGGGCGCGTACCAAAACGGTTGGTACAAAATCGTTTACACTCCCACCGAAATGCAACAAGCCGTCCAGGCCGGCAAGCTGGCCGTCGTGCTGGGTACCGAAAACAGCGACTTTCTGGGTTGCAACTCGGGTTGTACTTATGCAGAAATTGACCGAAGAGTACAAGAAGTCTACGACGCGGGTATTCGTCAGGTGTTTATGATCCATAAACAGGATAATACCTTCGGGGGCACTTCTTTCGATCATCCCGGGATAACGGTAGCGGATAAAACCGATTTTAATTTCTGGTCGCCGGGAAAAGTTGCCACTACCCCCGACTCCAATTACGACGGCGGAAAAGTTAACGCCGCGGGCCTTACCCCGGCAGGCGTTTTCCTGGTAAAATCCCTTATGAGTCGCGGTATGCTGATTGATATTGACCACTTGTCAGATAAATCCCAGGAAGATTTACTCCACTTGGCAGAAGCGGCAAACTATCGCGGCATTATTTCGAGCCACTGCGGTTTTAACGCCATTAATCACGGAAAGCAAAACCACGAAGGTCAGTTGAACGCCGGAGAGTTCTACAGGCTGAATACACTTGGCGGTATGGTCGGTTTGATTTTGAACCAGGGCAAAATAGACGAAATTTCTTATCCCGAAGGCGGTCTGCCGCACAGCTGCGGCTTGACAACCGAATCCTTCGCCCAGGCATATCGCTATGCCCGGGCAAATAGCCCCGGCCAGAAAGGGGTCGCCATCGGCACGGATTTTAACGGCCCTATTTTGTCGTTGGGTCCGCGGTTTGGGAGTGCGCCTTGCCCGGGTGGCGGACTTAGCCTGAAGCCGGCCCTTCCGTACCCGTTTATCTCTGTTTTTGACGGCCTTTCAATGGATAAAATGAAACTCGGCAACCAAACTTTGGATATTAATCTGGACGGCGTGGTCACCGTGGGTATGCTGCCCGATATGCTTGCCGATCTGCGGCAAGTCGGGGTGAGCGACAATGAATTGGAATCCCTGATGCTTGGGGTAAAAGAATACTGGTCGATGTGGAAATCTGCCGATTCAATTCGGCTAAGCCACTACCTGTCGAAAAAGGACGGCCTATACCGCGGCGTGCCAAGTAACCAAACTTATGAAATTATTTGTGGTTTTAAATACCCGTCTGGCGCAAATACCAACCAGGCCGACGTTGAAGAAATACCCGACCCGGCACTAAGTCAAATCCCGAATGGTGATCCAAATGCCGGTACGCCGCGGATCGTCTGCCCAGCCAATATTATTGTTCATAACACGCCAGGCCTGTGTGGCATGCCGGTCAGTTATGACACGCCCGTCGGCATTGCTATTTGCGCCAGCACTGCTCAAACCAGCGGTTTATCCAGTGCCTCCATATTTCCGGTGGGCACTACCGTCAATCGGTTTCAGGTGAGCGGACGCTCGGGCAACACCAGCGCGTGCGCGTTTACGGTTGAGGTAATTGATAGAGAGCCTCCTGTAATCGTTTGCCCCCCTGACAAGACTGTGGGCAGCGACCGGCGACAGTGTGAAGCCACTGTCCGTTATACACCTCCTTCCGGAACTGACAACTGCGATAACCCGGCGACAACCCAGATATCCGGCCTGGCAACCGGTTCTTTATTCCCCAAAGGAGCCACTGTTAATGTTTATCAGGTTTCGGATGCTTCCGGGTTGACAGCCACATGCCGGTTTACCATTATGGTGGAAGATCATCAGCGCCCTACTATTCATTGCCCAGCCGACTTGGTAGTGAAAACCGATCAGGATCAGTGCTATGCGAAAGTGATTTATAAACAACCTGTTGCAGACGATAACTGCCCTGGCGTTGCCACGGTACAAACCGGCGGATTAGCTTCCGCGGCAATCTTCCCTATAGGTGTTACGACTAATTTGTTCACAGCAACAGATGTCGCGGGCTTGACGGCGACCTGCCAGTTTACCATTAGCGCGACGGATAAACAACCGCCTGCTATTAACTGCCCGGCGAATATCACTGCCAGCACCGACCCCGGGGTTTGTCATGCCCGAATAAACTTCTCTGTTACGGCCATCGATAACTGTGCGGCTACAACGCCTTTCACCATCTCCCACCGCCCCGGCGATGCCTTCGCCCTTGGCCAAACAACTGTGTCCTGCATCGCTGAAGACGAAGTCGGAAATACTTCCTCCTGCCATTTTACTATCTCGATAATCGACAAGGAATCTCCTTCAATAATCTGCCCTGCAGCGGTGACGGTAACCTGCAATACAGCTCCCGGTGATTTGACTGGTATGGCCTTGGTAACAGACAACTGCAGCTCCGTTCCCCAAGTCACGCATACCGACAAGATTACTCAGGGCAATTGTTCCTGGTGGTGCATGCTGGAGCGTACCTGGCAGGGGAAGGATGAATATGGCAATACCAGTAGCTGTATCCAGATGATTATCAAAGATCCGCTTCCGCTGATAGAAAATGCGCTGCGGGCAGATTTGAACGCCGACGGTGTCACAGACACCCTCGTTCTGGGCGCCGGGAATAGTACCCTGGCCATAGGACCCGGCCATGGGCAATGTATTCAAAAATGGCTGCCGGGGCTGGGCTCCCGGCCATCCGGCTTGGCCTTTAAGCAAGGATTGACGGGATCCGACTGCCAGCCTGGCGCCAATCCGGTAGCACAGGATGGTCATCTGCTCAACCCACTCTTAGCTGAAGTGATTAAGTTGCACCTGATGGTTCGTCTGGATCGCGGGTTCGGAACCACCAAGCTGAGTACGCTGGGCTGTACAATCCCACCGATAATCCGCAGCGGAATGAAACCAAAACCCGATATTAATGAACTGTTGCGGGTTGCCAATGGCGCCCTAGGTAACGTTTCGTTTAGCGGGCATTTAAATAAACTACTGGAATTGATTCATTGTATCAATACACCATTGAATATCTGTAAATAAAAAATTGCAAGTGGAATCAGGCAGGAAAAATTAGCTTGTTGCTAAATAAACTATCAGATAATTAATTGAATAGCCTTCCATTTTTGTGTCGCTAATACCCCTTTACTATGCGAAAACTACTTTTTTGCCTTGCCCTGTTGCCTTCTTTTTTATATGCCCAACCTGATTCCCTGTATGGCGTTGTTAGTGTCCTGAACAGCCGCTTTGACAAAGGCCGAACCGAATTTGTAGCGAATGCTGGAATCCACTGCAGCGCCCAGTTGGCCGGTATAAGGGTCCGCACAGGCCCCGACGGCCGGTTTGTCATCGGACGACGGGGACAAGAACCGTTTTTACTGGTTTTGGATCTGCCGGATTACGAAGTGGCCAATCTCCGGGATATGCAAATTGGGCCCGGCATGCGGGATACCGTTCACCTGTACGTCATCCCGGGCTCCTCCTTGTTCGAGACGACACAGCGGTACTATGCCATCGTGTACGCGGCGATGGAAAAACGGTGGTTAAAACAAGCCGCCCCCAACGCCGTGCACGGAGAAGAACAAAGACAGGCTGCCGCCGAAAAATGCCACTTGGTGGCGACTATCCTGTCCAGAAAGTTCTCTTCCCTGAATCTCGACGACACCAGTCCCGCGTTTCAGGATGCCTTCCGCCGCTTTCAGGCCGGCGACCCGGATCTGGCCCTGCTTTGGTTGCGCTACACCAAGATAGACAGCCTGAACCCACGCCAACAGGCGCAATTGCTCGACTTCAAAGCCGACTTGCATCAAATTCGGCAGGAACCGGATAGCGCCGAGCAGTGCTACCGGCAACAACTCCTGCTGAACGAACAGAATGTATTTGCCCGCTGGCACCTGGCTACTTTCCTGAACCATCAGGGCCGCAACGGCGAATCCGTCGAACACCTGGAAAAGTGCCTGCCCCTGCTGCGTTCGGGCATCGACTCGGTGGCGCTGCTGCTACAACTGGGCAACACCTGGAAGACCCTGAGCGGCTACCTGCCCGAAGCCGAACATTCCTTTCTCCAGGCCGTCAGCATTTGCGAGCGGCTGGCGGCATGCGATTCAGCGCAATTCACCCCGATACTGGCGGAAGTATATGGCTCGGCCGGCGCCTTTTTCGGCGATACGGAAGCGTTACCGCAGGCGGCGAACATGTTTGAGCATGCCCAGAGCATTTATAAACGCTTGCGGCAACACGATCTTCCCGGCTATGGTCCGCTGGAAGCCAATATGACGCTGGCATTTGCCATGCTCCTGGTGCAACACGCCCAATTGGAAAATGCGGCCCGGATGAGCAGTTCGGCGCTTGCCTTGCAAACGGAAGTTTTGCTGACCCTGCAAGCATCCCCCGGGCAGGAATACTGGCTTTCGTCGCAATTCAACGCCCGCCTGCGCGACTCCCTGGAAGCGCGGCGGCAATACCAGGCCGTCGTCGAACTCCAACACCTGCGCGTCCGGTGTATCGATACGCTCCGGGCGCTTGATAACCGGCTTGTGCAACAGGCCGCCCTCGAATACGGCAACCTGTCGTGGCAACTGCTCTTCACCGGTCAATACCCCGAAGCGGAACATGCCGCCCGGAAAGCGCTCGAACTGGACAACACCCAACTCTGGGTAAAAACCAACCTCGGCCACTCTTTTATGCTGCGCGGCGACCTGAAAAAGGCGAAACAAGTTTACGGCACTTATATCGAGGGAGATGGCTCAAAAGCAA
This sequence comes from Thermoanaerobaculia bacterium, assembly GCA_023151335.1. GTDB lineage: Bacteria > Bacteroidota > Bacteroidia > Chitinophagales > Saprospiraceae > M3007. Next base: position 7,332 of record JAKLJF010000130.1, read on the forward strand.
AAACGATGCTGCTGAAAGATTTTATTGCACTGGAGGCAGCCGGGGTGCGGCATAAAAACATCGCGAAGGCACGGGAGTGGGTGGAAAAACAATAAGCAAAGAAATATCCTTTTTCACTCCCCCAATATCATCTCCCCTTTCTCATTGATATAAAACGTCTCTTTGTACGGCAACTGCAGCACCCGCGCCCGGCCGTTTTTAAATGGCGCCGCCGCATCGAAACGGAAGGGAACTTTCACCTTGCCGGTTTTGTCCACCCAGCCCCATTTGCCGTTTTTGCGGGCGCGTACCCAGCCGTTTTCCTCATCTACAAAGCCGAGTTCTTCATAAGCCGGCTCGATACGTACGCCGTAGTCGGGGGCGAAAAGGCCATAGCGGCCGTTTTGTTCGAGGAGGTAGAGGCGGTAGCCGCAGCGACGGAGCTGGTATTGGCAGGGAAGGATTTCGCGGCCAGTAGTATCGATCAATCCCCATTTTGTGTCTTTTCGGACAAGCGCCATACCGTCGGTGAACTCATTGATAACATTGTATTTTGGCGCGACTAAAACCTGGCCCTTGCTATTAACCAAACCGACTAAATCACCGGATATGATCTCGGACCAACCTTCTGAAAAATAACGGTATGATACC
>JAKLJF010000130.1:7971-9958 GCA_023151335.1 Thermoanaerobaculia bacterium
GGTTGCATATTGCCATTCCCCGGGTTAGTCGAGTCCCCCTTCTCTCCAGGTACAAGACCATTATGACCGATCAGAACCATGCTGTCCGATTGGGTTAATTCCCAGGTTTTATACCTGGGTGCGTCGTCAAATTTGCCTTCCTTGGTCATAAACCTCCATTGGCCATCTTTCCAGACGGGCGCAAGGCCATTCGAAAATTCCGAAGCATTTTCCAGTTCAGGTGGAAACAAAAGATTGCCGTTTTCTTCAATAAAACCATACCGTTCACCTTTCCGGACAACAGCAACGCCCTCCGAAAATCCCCAGATATCATCATATTGCGGCGGTGCAATGACCCGGCCATTTGTATCGATTAAACCCCACATGCCGGCTTGCTTTACCATAACCGGATACTCTGGAAAATGATCGATGGCTTCAAATGCAAGCGCATGAACTAAGTCGCCTTTTTTATCGATAAATCCCCAAGCCGTATCTTTTTTTACGGGGGCAAGCCCGTGACTGAAACAGGCGATACTGTCGTATTGAGGATCAAGCACAATGTGACCATCTTCATTAATCAAGCCCCATTGGTTGTTTATATTTACCGCCATCAAGCCTTCCGAAAAAGCGCCGGCGCTCTCATATTGAAAGGGTATTATTATTTGACCCTTTTTATCTATGAAACCGAATTTTCCATTTTTTTTCGCCGATACTAAATTTTCTGAAAATCCGGAACGCTCAAATATCTTTATTGAACCATTTTTATATCTGATATTCCATCTATTCCGCATCGACCCGATTTGGTCATATTCAAATGGAATGATTATCTGCCCGGTGGTATCAATACATCCCCACTTGCCATTTTCCCGGGCCTTTACAAGGCCGCAATAGGTATCTTCTATTTCATCGAACCGGGCAGGGATAATGACTTTGCCGGTGCTACAGGCAATCATCCCCCATTTGCCGTCTTTTTTAACCAATACAAGGCTATCTGAAAAATATACGATTTCTTGCATCTGAATTGGAACAACTGTTCGGCCCGTTTTACCAACAAAGCCCCATTTGCCGGCTTTCTCTGCTTTCAGCAGCCCAGCCGAAAAGCCTTCAACCGCTTCAAATGAAAAAAGAGTTAAGGTTGTCCCCATTTTATCAATAAAATTCCATCTGCCACCTTCCTTTACCAGTGCCATTCCTTTTGTAAAACCCCAAACCTCTTCATATTGTATGGGGATGGCCACCTCGCCATTGGCGTCCGCATAACCCCATTTACCGTCTTGTTTTACAGGCACAAACCCTTCTGAAAAACCCTTGATATCCTGATACCGGGGATGGATCAGGATTTTTCCTGTTTTATCTGCAAGCCCCCACCATTCATCTGCTTTGATTTTGAAGAATCCGCCTGGAATTTCATTGATATCATCATACCGGGCGGGTATAATTATCTGACCGGCGGTATCTACTAACCCTTCCTTTACATCCTGTTGGACCTCCAGAAGGCTATTTGAAAAGTTTTGGATAAAATCGTATTGGATTGAAACTATAGTCCTACCAGTATGGTCAATCAGCCCATACTTTTCATCTTTTTGAACTATTATCAACCCGTTTGAAATATCTTGAATCATTTCAAACTGAATGGGGGCTATGACACTGCCGTTTTTATCGAAAATGCCCCATTTGCCATTTTTTTGAGCGCAATACAGGTTGTCTGAAAAATGTTTAATTTCTTCAAATTCAACAGGGATAACAAGTTGACCGCTTTGGTTGAAAATACCGCATTTGCTGTCCTTTTGAATGCTATACAGGCTATCCGAAAAATATCTAATAATCCCTTCAAACTCAACAGGGAGTACAAGTTGACCGCTTCGGTTGAAAATGCCCCATTTGCTATCTTTTTGAACCAACGTCAGGTTTGTTGAAAAATGCTCTACCCTATCGAATTCGAAGGGAATAATGATTTGGCCACTTGCATTGATTAAGCCCCACTTTCCATCCTTTTGAACGCTATTCA
>JAKLJF010000131.1 GCA_023151335.1 Thermoanaerobaculia bacterium
AGCCAACAATGACTGCGGCGCTTCCCTGCCCGCCTGCCTGCCCATCACGGTCAACCCGCAACCCATAGCGCCCCAACTTGCCGGCCCCGACACGGTTTGCAGCAATGGCGGATCCTACCTGTACCATTTCCCAAATCAACAGACTGGCGCGACCTATAATTGGACTGTCCCTTCCGGCGCAATACTCACCGGATCGGCCGACAGCGTAAGCGTCGATTTTACCAATGCGGTTTCCGGCCAGGTTTGTGTCAGCGCCCAAAACTTGTGCGGCACAGCCGGACCCGTTTGTCGAACCGTACAGGTAAAACCGGCCCCTGTGGCCGATCTGAACGGCGCGCCCGAAATATGCGCCGGTGAGTCCGTTAACCTGGCTTTTTCCCTCTCCGGCAACGGACCGTTTGACGTGGTGTGGTCGGACGGCGTCCAAAATTTTGTCCTCAACGACATTTCCAACGGACATACCGTCACCGTTAACCCCACCCAGCACACCACCTACCGCCTGCTCAGTGTCGGCGACCAGGGCGCGCCCACCTGTTCTTCCATATCCGCCGACAGCGTGTCAGTCTCGGTATGGCCGCTGGCGCAAACGACCCAGGCGTTCCAGATATGCCAGGGCGAGACTATGCTGCTCGGTGGAGCGCAGCAAAGCGTTTCGGGTGTGTATTACGACTCATTGGCTACCATACACGGTTGCGACAGCGTGGTGATCAGTACACTAACCGTAAATACGGCGGATACTGTTTTAATAGAGCAAAACACCTGCGATCCGGCCCTGGCCGGCACTTCCGTGCAAAATCTTACCAACCAGGCCGGCTGCGACAGTACCGTGACCACCGTCGTCACCTTGCTGCCCAGCCATACTATCGACATTTTTGACACCAGTTGCGACCCGGCGAATGTGGGCGTTTTTATACAAAATCTGAGCAACCAGTTCGGTTGCGACAGCATCGTGACCACCACCATAACCTACCTCGATTCCGATACCACCTACCTCGATGCCACCAGCTGCAATACCAGCGCCGTGGGGGTATTTACTCAAAACCTCACCGCACTCGACGGCTGCGACAGCCTGGTGATCACCACGGTTTCATTTGTTCCATTGGATACCACTTACCTCACGGCAACTAATTGCGATCCGGCAGCCGTGGGCACTTTTTACCAAACCCTGGTCACCGCCGGCGGTTGCGACAGCACACTGGCTACTACCGTTACGCTCCTGCCCAGCGACACCACCCTGCTTAGCGCCGCGGACTGCGACCCGGCCAACGTCGGTACTTTTGTGCAAAACCTGACCAACCGTTATGGCTGCGACAGCACGGTAATTACCACCGTTGCGCTGCTGCCCAGCGATATCACCCAACTTACCGCTGCCGATTGCGACCCGGCCAAGGTGGGCACCTTTGTACAAAACCTGAGCAACCGCTTCGGCTGCGACAGCACCGTGATCACCACCGTTTCGCTGCTCCCCAGCAATACTACCCAACTTACCGGAACGGATTGCAACCCGGCAAACGTGGGCACCTTTGTGCAAAACCTGACCAACCAATACGGTTGCGACAGTATCGTGACCAAAGTTATTACCCTGGTGTACAACGACACGACTTATCTGACGGATCAAAGCTGCAATCCCAGCCAGGTGGGCACCTTCCAACAGGTACTCAGCGATGTGGCCGGTTGTGACAGTGTCGTCGTAACCACGGTATCGTTCTTCCAGATTGATACCACCTATCTTACCGCCTCCACCTGCAATCCGGCTGCCGCGGGCATTTTTGCCCAAACCTTGCTGACGGCGGCAGGCTGCGATAGTGCCATCGTCACAAACGTGGCCCTGCTGCCCAGTCATCAGACCGCTATTCAATCGACTACCTGCGATCCCTCGGCTGCCGGCGTGTTCACCTACCCGCTGGTCAATCAGTACGGATGCGACAGTGTCGTTACAGAAACCGTGACCCTGCTGCCCAGCAGTACCACCACGCTCACCTTCACTACCTGCGAGCAGGCAGAGGTGGGAACGACAGTGCAAACCCTTGTCAATCAATACGGTTGCGACAGCGTAGTGACGGCTATTACCACCCTGCGCCCCGTCGAAGCGTGCAACGTGGCGGCTACCCTGGCCGGTTCCGACATTCCCTGCGGGTCAAACACAGGCTCGCTTACGCTGTCCGTTACGCTGGGGCTGCCCCCTTATACCTACACCGTACTTTCCGGCAATACGCCGGTCGCTTCCGGTTCAGTAACAGGCAACAATACCCCACAAGCCATTTCCGGTTTACCGGCAGGGAACTATACGGTAGTGATTACAGCCTCCACCGGCTACACAACTACCGCCCAGGCTACCATCGTGCAATTGATCCCGCCTGTATTGACAACAAAAGTGAGTTCCGATTTCAGCGGATTTGCGATCAGCTGCAACGGGGCAGCCGACGGCAGCGCGCTGGCCTCGGCAAGCGGAGGCAAACAGCCCTTCAGTTTTGCCTGGTCGAACGGCGCCACCACTGCCCAAACCGGCAACCTCACGGCCGGCGCCTATTCTGTTACCGTCACCGACGCCAACAACTGCACGGCCACGGGCAGCGTCCTGCTGGATGAGCCGCAGCCCATGCAATTGGCCTTCACCGTCAACAACCCGAATTGTTTCGGGCAAAAACACGGCACGATCATCTCGTCAGCCGAAGGCGGCGCCCCACCCTACCGGTTCTCCCTGAACAACGGCGTATTCCAGGGTAATAATGTTTTCCTGGGACTCGACGCCGGCTCCTATACCGTGACGGCACAGGACGCCAACGGCTGCGAAACGGAAGAGGCCATTCTCGTCAATGCGCCCGTGCTGGTGGATGTGGAACTGGGCGACAACATCAAAATTTCACTCGGCGACAACGCCACCCTTGAAGCCGTGGTGAACGTGCCCTTCGACAGCCTCATCTCCGTCGTCTGGACGCCGCTGGATTCCCTGTCGGAATGCCCGGAATGTCTGACGCAAACCGTGGCGCCGCTTATCAGCACCACCTACTCTATCAGCGTGCAGGCCAGCAACGGCTGCCGCGACGACGACAAGGTGACCGTGATCGTCGACCGCCGCCGCCACCTCTACGTGCCCAATATCTTTTCACCCAACGGCGACGGTATCAACGACATATTTTCCGTGTTCCCCAAACCCAATACCGTGCGCTCGATCAAAACCTTTCAGGTGTTCGACCGATGGGGCGAACTGGTGTACACCGCACCGGAATTCGGCCCGAACGATCCGGGCATCGGCTGGGATGGCAGGCTGAAGGGCAAGGAAATGCCGCCTGCCGTGTTCGCCTGGGTGATCGAAGTCGAATTTATCGACGGCGTGACGGAGGTGTTTAACGGGGATGTGACGCTGACGAAATAAGATGATTGTCTAAATCAAAAGATTTTACTTCTGGCCTGTTTTTGTTTTAAAATTCACATACTCAAAACAAACTGTCTGAAAATATACTACCTTTGTTTCCCATGAAGGCTAATTTCACCTGCCCATGGATACAACGGTTATAATTCTCACTGGAGCGATTGCGCTGGTGGCAGTTGTTTTACTGGTTTTACGCCGTCAAACTGACGGCGTTACGAACAGCACGCCGGCAGGCCCGACGGTGCCGAAAGAGCTGTACAACACGATTGTCGCGCAAAACGAAATGCTGCGCGCCGAACTGAGCGCCAAAGAACAGGAACTGCGCGACAGCCTGGCGCAGGTCGCCGCGCGCGAGCAGTCCATCCTGCACCTGCAGGAAACCCTGCAAACCCAAAAATCGGAATCGGAGCAATTGCACCGGCGTTTTAACACGGAGTTCGAAAACCTCGCCAACCGCCTGCTGGAGGAAAAATCGCAACGATTTACCGAACAAAACGCCCAACAACTGCACCAAACCCTGGCGCCGCTGCGCGAAAAGATCCTCGAATTTGAGCAAAATATCGACCGGAAATTCACCGAGGAAACTCGCGAAAAATCGGGTCTGAAAAAGGAAATCGAGCAACTGCGCGAACTCAACCAGCAGCTCAGTCGCGACGCCCACAACCTCGCCTCGGCGCTCAAGGGCCAAAGCAAGGTGCAGGGCGACTGGGGAGAACTGCAACTCGAAGTATTGCTTGAAAAAGCCGGCTTGCAAAAAGGCGCGCATTTCCTCACCCAAACCACCCTGCGCGACGAAACCGGCGCCGCCAAACGCCCCGACTTTATCATTCAGTTACCCGAAAACAAACAACTGATCATCGACGCCAAGGTGTCCCTGACCGCCTTCGAACGCTATTTCAACGAGGACGACCCCGCCCGCCGCGAACAACACCTGCGCGCCCATGTCGGCAGCATCCGCAATCACGTACAGGAACTGAGCAACAAAAACTACCAGATGCTCTACCAGGTGAACACGCCCGATTACCTGCTACTGTTCATCCCCGTCGAAGGCGCGCTCACCGCGGCTGCACAGGCCGATCCGAAGCTGTTTACCGATGCCCTCGAACGCAACATCGTACTCGTCAGCACCAGCAGCCTGCTGGCCACCATGCGCACCGTGGCCTACCTGTGGAAACAGGAAAAACAAACCCGTTCTGTGCAGGAAATTGCCCGGCAAAGCGGGCTCCTGTACGACAAATTCGTATCCTTTGTAGATGACCTGCGCAATATCGGCGCCCGGCTCGACAGCGCCCGGGCTGCCTACGACGAAGCCATGCTCAAACTCGTGAACGGCGCCCGCCCCGGCGATACGTTGGTGGGACGCGCGGAAAAAATCCGGGAGTTGGGCGCAAAGGCAAGCAAGCGGCTGCCGGAGGAATTGGTGGAAGAATAAACTTGCATTCAGATCAACTCATGTATGTGCGCCTGAATATTGTGCGCGATCTTGTCCATCGGCAGGTCGTTTTCATCGCTGCCGAAAGGTTCTTCAATTTCTTCGGCAATGAGCTCCAGACTGGCCAGTACGTAAAAAATAAAAGTCACGATCGGAATGACGTAATAGCCCAGTGTAAACACGAATCCGAAAGGCAGGGTGGCGATGTAGAAAAAAATGAATTTTTTGATAAAAACGCTGTAAGAAAAAGGAATGGGCGTGTTCCGGATGCGCTCGCAGGCGCCGCAGATGTCGGTGAAATCCTGTAATTGTTCATTCAGGAACAGCAGCTGTTCTCCGCTGATATGCCCTTCGGTCTGTAAATCATGCACTTTTTGATACATCATCAGCGCCACCTGGTTGGGCAGGTGTTTTTCCGTATCCAGCCTTTGTTGCACGTCGGGCGGCAATTTATCGAACAGCGCAATCCTGGATTGTTCGGAACGCAGGTGGTTTTTCAGCGTTTCGGCGTAGGCGGGTATCATTTGCCTGAAGAAAGCCCGCGCCGGGTGCTCCGGCGGCAGCAAGGCCGATAACTTCATCGCCAGGTTCCGGCTGGAATTTACCAGGGCGCCCCATTGTTTGCGGCCTTCCCACCACCTTTCGTAGGCCGTATTGGTGCGGAAAACCAATAAAAAGGAGATGACAAAGCCCAGCAGGGTGTGCAAAATAGTGATGTTCCGTACCTGACTGTTTTCATTCAGGCGCCAAACCTCCATTTCCAGCCAGGCGACCAGTGCCGCGTACACACTTACGGCGATCATAGGAAAAAACAGTCGCCGCGCCGTGTCGGAACGGTGAAACCGGAACAAATAGGCGATCCACTCTTTCGGGTTGTAACTGATCATGGGCGCGTGTATAATGGTAGAATGATCAGTGCTTCACTGTAAAGGTTCTGAATACCCACAACAAACCTCCGCCCAAAGCCAGGAGCAACGCTAATGCCCAAATCCATTGCGGGCCAAGGGCCGGTTGCGGTTCATCAGTGGCGGTATGCGGCGTTTCATGCAATCCAAGAATAGTCCCCAGGCCGCTGGGGAGTGCGGCAAGAAAACGATCCTGATCGGCGCGCAGGGTATTGGAAAGCCCCGCCACCGTTAAGGCGCCGGCCTGCACCCGTTTTCCCATGATACTGAGTACAATAGGCGCCGCAACACCGAGCAATTCCGACACCGATTCGGGACGGGCCCCGGAGAAAGCAGCGATGGCGTTGCTCAGGGGCGTTATTTTGGCGCCGAACAGTTGACCCATCAGGTGCCCGGCCACGTCTTTTGGATCGTTCTGCGCCAGATTGCCGCGACGCAGCAGGGACTCAGGCTTCTCCATGATATCCGGCGGAAAATGGTGCAGGTGATTATAAATACGGTTAATCGCCTTGGCATGATCGGCATAGCCGGCCGTACCGGCCAGAATAGCAGCGCTCCAGGCGCCGAGGGCTTTTGCCGTGGCATTGTCGTCTTCAGCCAGCCATTCAGCAGTTTCGGCTATAAAAGCCGGTGTCAGGTGTTCGTGTACAACGTCTAATAAACTGACCATTTATATGAATGATGAATTGATGAATTTCGCAATCAAAATGGATACCCCACGGCCAGGTTAAAATTACTGATCTCCCGCCATTTCGCGCCCGACCAGTCGACCCAATATCCTTCGTCGCCCGATTTATAAGGGCGGCGCAGTTTGAGTCCCCAATCGAAACGGAACACAAAATAATCGAAATCAAATCGTAACCCGAAACCGGTGCCCAGGGCAAAATTTTTATAGGATTCCCAGCCAATGGCCGAACCGGGCCTGTTGGGGTCGGGTTTGAAAGTCCAGATATTGCCGCCGTCCAGAAAAACAGCGCCTTTTACCCACCAAAACAGCGGAAACCGCAGTTCGCCGCTGAACTCAAAGCGAAAATCGCCGGCCTGGTAATAGGGTTGCGCCGGTTCGCGGTATTCGCCGGTAGAATCGCGTTCATAGTAGCCGCCGGGACCGAGTTCCCGGATGCGCCAGGCCCGGATACTGGAGGGGCCGCCGACAAAAAATTGCTTGACATAAGGCACATCCGCCGTATCGCCGTACGCGCCGGCAGCGCTCAGGCTTACCCGCACTGCCGCGGTCAGGCTTCTGGAAAACTCGCGGGTATAGCTGCCTGTGAGGTCGAGTCGCAGGTATTTGGAAAAATCCAGGTCGGCAATCCGCCAGGTTTGTTTGCCAAAGGGAATGGACCACAGCCGGTTGACAGCGAATTCTTCCAACCCTGATATTTCTGTATTGAGCCGGAAAAACCAGCGTTCGCCAAAGGCGTTGGGTTTATCGGCAAACGTATACGTAAAGGAACGAAGCAAAAAACCGGTGAACAACTGGTTGCCGAAGCTGCGTTTCAGAAATTCGTTTTGTCCAAAAATAGTCTGAAAACTCGGTTGCAGTTGTGGCCGGAGTACATCGATGCCAATGTTGTCAAAGGAAAAATGGTGGTCGGTACCGGAACGGACATCGTATCCGAAGGCCGAATGGAGGAGGTTATATACGTAAAACCCCCGTAAATCCAGGTAATTGTAATTCAACGCCAGGTGGGTTTGACCGTCGTTGCGCAGGCGCTCGTAAAAGCGGTCGGAAATCAGATTGAACCGGTTGAGCCGGCGCCAGAAGCCGAAATAATCGAAATACCGCGGGAAACGCAGTTCGTTGGTGATCCTGAATTCCTGTGAAAAAATAAGGTTATTGCGTTCGGGCGCCAGGTCGAATTCAAGGCTGTAAGCCAGGTTGGTCTGGATGTTTTCTGCGCCATGAAACAGATTGCGGTTGGTGGCCGACAAACTTCCTGACACCCCGAGCAGCCGCCCGCTCAGGGTACTTCCCGCATTAGTGGAAGAGTTCATTTCCAGGTCGCCGCCCCAGGCAAACCGGTTGTTCAGTTTGAAAGAGATCGCCACGTTGATCCTCTCCGGCTGAATGGAATCCTGCAAGGGGCGCACGGTCACGAACCGGAATATACCCAGGGAATTCAGTTGATGCACCGTTTCGTCGAAATCGGCCTGGCGGTACAGATTGCCGGGCCGTATCCGGATAGCATTCATCAGCCGGCCTGGTTTGACTTCAAACTCCGGGTCAGAAGTAGCGAAATAAATGCCTTGAATGGTCGTGTCTTTGCGGATACTCGTCAGGTCGGGCACCAGGTCGGAAAAGACGGCAATTTTGCCAAGCGTATAGGTTTTGTGCAGGGATGAATCGTTCTGTCGCAGCACCTCCACCGTCACGTCGGCCACTGCGCCGGTACTGTCGCCGTTGAATTCCACGAAATTAGGGATAAAAAAAGCATAACCCCGGTTTTTCATTTCCGAAGTAATGCGGAGTTTTTCGGCTTCAAAATTGCGTCCGTCCAGCGGCGCCCCTTTTTTCAGCAATGAACCGCCGGCTGTTTGGTCAAGGATATGCTGAATATTACTGTCCTGACTGATGAACGTTATATTGCCCAATTGATGGAGCGGGCCAAGCGAAAGCGTGTAGGTCACCGAGGCAGTGGTATAACTTTTCGGCGGTTTATTGAAGAGCCCAAAGAAAAAACGGCGTTGGGAAAAATCAACTTTATAGTGGCTGACCGCATGAAAATAGCCGCGTTGCCGCATATAGTTTTGCAGGTTATTGGCGGTCCGGATGGCCAGCTCCTCGTCGAACAAGGCCGGCGGCTCCGCAATCTTTTTCATTACCCAACGGGAAAACTTCTTGTCCCTGTCATGGTGCCTGAAATACCACCACAAGCGCACCGGCGTGCGGAAAGCGAGCAGGCTGCGTTCGTTAGGCGTTTGGCGATACAGGGAACTCAGTTCATACAACAACGGCGTCTTCTGATCGAGTGGCAACGGTTTCACGGTTTTTAGTTCCAGGTTGTTTTTCAGCAGGAGGGGAGCTTTGCTCTCATTGAGATGCTTTGTAACATTGCAGGCGCTAAAAAAAATGCCCAGTAACAGTGCAGCCGTCGGCAAGCTGCCTAATCTTTTATGTCCGTTACCCGGCCATTTCCGGAAGTTTATTTTCCTCAAAAACAAATACATACGTGTTCAACGTCAAAATCGGGACAGAAACCGCCCATTCACCTGTTTTATAAATGTAATCGATATGTTGTCTGCCAGCCAGCAAAAATTTCTGACCGCCCTGCAGGTAAAAAAGTACCGGCAAAAGTATCATAAATTCACCGTGGAAGGCAGCAAATTAGTGCTGGAACTGTTGGCCCAAAAACGTATTTCCGTTTCCGCTATTTATGGACTGGAACGCTGGCAGGAAGAAAATGCGGCGGCGGTGGCGGCTTTTAACTCAATTTTCACCCCGGTGAGCGAAGCCGGATTAAAAAAAATATCGGCGCTCACCACGCCCAACGCGGTGTTGGCCGTGGCCGAAATGCCGGAAACGCCGGATACCGGCCTTCCGCTGGGGGGTTCAACCGCATTTTATCTCGATGGCATCCGCGACCCGGGCAACATGGGCGCTATCCTGCGTATTGCCGACTGGTTTGGTTTCCCGGCAGTTTACTGTTCGCCCGACTGCGCCGACGCGTACAATCAGAAAGTGGTGCAGGCGAGTATGGGCGCCGTTTTCCGGGTGCCGGTACAGGAAATTGCGTTCGCCGATTTGTTGTCGGCCAACCCCGGTTGGCCGGCTTTGGGCGCCGTACTGGATGGAGAAAACCTGTTTGAAACGGAATTGCCAGCCGAAGGGCTGCTGGTCATTGGGAGTGAAGGCAGTGGCATCAGCCCCGCGGTCGAAACCCAGCTCACCCGCCGGCTCACCATCCCGCGGGGCGAGGGCGGTGGAGCAGAATCACTGAATGCCTCCGTGGCGGCAGGCATACTGGCAGCGTTTATGGCCGGTCGCGCTAAAAAGCCGGCGTTTTAAAGCGCACCTGTTCTATCATGTCGAGGTCGAACTCGGCTACCAGCAGTTCGTCCTTGTCTTCGGAAGCCTGCGTAAAAATTTGTCCGCGCGGATCGACGAAATAGGAGGTGCCGTAAAACCTGCCCAGGTTCCAGGGTTTCTCCTCTCCTACCCGGTTGATACAGCCCATGAAATAACCATTGGCCGCCGCATGCGCCGGTTGTTCCAGTTTCCACAGGTATTGCGACAAACCTG
>JAKLJF010000132.1 GCA_023151335.1 Thermoanaerobaculia bacterium
TTTCTTTTGGGCATCTGCCTTGTCGCAGGCTTTCTTTCCGATTTGCCGGCACAATCGCGCAACATCGGCACACAACCCCTGGGCGGAGACCCTGAAATGCTGAAGAAGCCGGCAGATAAAACCGACGATACGGCGCGGTACAACAAAGCCTTGCGGATATTTGATAAACTCGTGGAAGCCCGCGGCGACTTCCGGCTGCCGGTACCCAAACTCGTGATGCTCAAAGGCCGGAAAGACGGGAACGCGGCATTTATGAACTACCAGTTACATGAAGTGCAACTGGAGGAATTCGCCTATAACGCCGCCGCCGAATACGGCGACGCCGGCCTGGCCTTCCTGCTCGCCCATGAACTGACGCACTACTACGAAAAACACGGCTGGCGAAGCAGTTTTGCCCAGGAGTACGGCGATCTGAAAATCGGAATGAAGCTCCAGAAACTCACGGATAAAGTGGCCAACGAAACGGAAGCCGATTATCTCGGCGGATTTCTGGCCTACTCTGCCGGATTCGGATTGTTCGACCAGGCGCCGCAAATGATCGAAAAAGTGTACAAGACTTACGGTTGGGGGGCGGGCGAATCCGAAAAATATCCCTCTATGACCGACCGCCAGACCATGCTGCTCCGCACCAAACAAAAACTCGAAAGGCTGGTCGAAGTGTTTGAAATGGCCAACCTCCTCACCGTTATCGGCCGCTACGGCGAAGCCTACCAGTATTACCAATACGTGGCGCTCCGGTATCAAAGCCGGGAAATTTACAACAACCTCGGCGTGACCAAAGTGCTGGAAGCGATGGAAGAGTTCGAAGAAAACGAACTGGTGTTCCGCTATCCCGTTCAGTTGGATCTGAATTTATCGGGTACAAAAGGCGCCGGCGCCGGCAGCGCCCGCGAAGCCATGCTCCGGCAGGCTCTGCTCCAGTTCGACGCCGCCATCAGTCTCGACCCCAACTACGCGCCGGCCTACCTCAACAAAGCCTGCGCCTACGCCCTGCTCGGCGACTACACCCGCGCCCGCTTTTACGCCGCCGAGGAAGCCCGCACACTTGCCCTGAAAAACAAACAATTCGCCAAAACAGCCGTGGATGCGGACGTGTTGATCGGGATCATAGAAGCGAAAAGCGGCAATACAGCAGCGGCAAAGAAAATATTCGAAACCGCCGCCAAGACCGGCAACAGCGCCCTGGCAGACATCAACCTGAAAATACTCAATGAGGCCCCCCTGCCGGCGGCGCCAAAAGAAAAGACAAGCCTGAAAGCCGAAACGATCGACGGTCGGAAAATGTTGGAAATCTCGCATCCCGCCGACAACGACCTCTGCCCCAAAGCCCTTGATTCAATAAAAGTCGAACTGAACGATAACCTGGTTTTTCATCAAAACCCGGAGCCCGGCCCCCATTCCAGGGTGTACATCAGTATTAACAACCTGAGCCAAAACAATCCCATAACCATTTTCCACCTCACCAACCCCGGCAACACGGGCAAAACGGCAAAAAGCATTGGCCTTGGCGATGCGCGCGACGCCATCGTAAAAGCGTACGGTGAAGCCCCGCGCACCATCGAAACCCCCCTCGGCCAAATCATGGTGTATAAAGCCATCATTTTTATTTTACAAGATAATAAACTGGTTCGGTGGATCAACTACACCACCAGACCCTCCTGTTAAGCAGGATCATTTGAAAATTAACTATTTTATCTATGAAAAAGCATTTGATATTACTGGCTTGCACCCTGTTTTTTACAAGCCTGCTTCCGGCTCAGCCGGACGATTTCCCCGCCGTGGTGGTTTCCAGCCAGGGCAAAGTGCAATATAACTCGGCAGATAAAGCCGTAAGTTTTAAAATCACTCCGGGCGCCGTGATCAAAAAGACCGGAGCGTTGAAAATAAAAGGCAATGGCTCGGCAGTAGTGTATTGCAACGGCCGCCTGCAACAACTCAAAGGCAAAGGCACGTACGCCCTGCCTGAAGTGTTTAAAGGCGGTCTGGCAAGCCTCAATTTCGACCCGGAATTCGGTAAATACGTGCGGGCTTCCGTTGAATTTGCCGGCGGAAAACAGGCCGGCGACGGTTGGGGTACCGTGGTGACCGATCCCAAGAAAGGCGGCGACGGTTGGGGTACCGTGGTCACCGATCCCAAAAAAGGCGGCGACGGCTGGGGTACCGTGGTCACCGATCCTAAAAAAGGCGGCGACGGTTGGGGTACCGTGGTGACCGATCCCAAAAAAGGCGGCGACGGTTGGGGCGGCGAAGGCGTTAACATCGTACCGATCCTGCCTTTCGGGAAACTCGCACCCGGTGTCGTGCAGTTCGTCTGGTCGAGGCCAGCCGGCGCCAATTCTTACCAACTGGAAATCCTCGACGACGACGGCAAATCGCTCCATAGTACTACCGTGGCCGATACCTTCGCCTCCGTCGATCTTCAAAAACTGAACCTGACGCCGAACCAGATCTATTCCTGGAAAGTGTCGGTACCCGGAAACGCAAAACTGGAATCCCCGCTCCGCGAATTTACTATTTCCTCCCCTGAAGCGCAGGTCGAAGCCACCAAAAGAGCAACCACCACATCTACTTACCGCGACGGCAGCCCTGCCCTGCGCGGAATGATGGAAGCCATCGCCCTCGAAAAAGCGGAATGGTACAACGCCGCCGGTCAGCAATACGAAACGCTGCTCAAACAATATCCGGAAGACAATATGGTGCGTATGATGTGCTCGGCCTTCTGGATGCGATACGGGCTGGAGCCGAAAGCAAAAGCGGTGATAACAGGGAAATGAGGGGTTGAGCGGGTTGAGCGGGTTTAACGGGTTTAACGGGTTCGGATACCCTTGACATCCCTGACTGAGAAGGCCAATGGCATCCGAACCCGTTAAACCCGTTAAACCCGTTAAACCCGTTAAACCCGTTAAACCCGTTAAACCTTTCCAAAGTTACCAATCCTTTGCTGGCCGTGTTTTGTGTTTGCCGGGGTCGAGCTCGCGGTATTTGCGCGCGTTTTTCTGATCTTCCGGGCCAATGGCGGTTTCCAGGATGCGGCGGGCCTGGTCGCGGGTCATGCTGCCGTCGGCGGGTTGTTCTTCCGGTTGCGGGTTTTGCTGCTGGTTTTGTTGTGGCTGGGGTTGTGGCTGCTGGGGTTGTGGCTGAGGCTGTTGTTGCTGGTCACTGGGCTGATCTTGTGGTTGGTTTTGTTGTTGTTGTTTTTGTTGTTCCTGCTGCTGTTGCCATTTTTTTTTGGCCATTTGCAGGTTTACTTTGGTATCGGCATCGCCGGGGCGGAGGCGCAGGCTATTTTCATAGGCAGACACGGCCTCTTTGAATTTTTGTTGTTTAAAATATGCGTTGCCAAGGTTGTGGAAGGCGTCGGCGCGGAGTACCGGGTCTTTGGCTTCCCTGGCTGTTTGGTCAAAATAATTTTCCGAAGCGGCATAGTTGCCTTGTTGGTAAACGGCATTCCCGGTGTTGTAGCGGACGACGGGATCGTTTTGTTTTTTTTGAGCGGCCTGCCGGTAGGCTTCTTCTGCTTCGCGGTAATGGGCGTCCTGATATTGCCGGTCGCCTTCGCGCTGCAGCTGCCGGGCCGACTGGGCGGCAATCTGGCTGAAGCAAAGCACAACGGGCAGTAGTAACAGCAATCGCATCCTTGTATTTTTTATCTTTGAACAAATCCGGGTTTAAACAGCCTTTCTCCGCCAAACCAGCCATGCCTCCAGGGCCAGCAACAAAAAAGCCGGCAGCAAAAACCATTGAAAATACGATTCGTACTCCGAAAAAGAACGCACTTCCACTTCGCGTTTTTGCAGCCGGTCCACTTCGCGTCGGATGGCTGCCACCGCCGCATCGCCCTGGGTGATCAGGTAACTGACCCCGCCGCCGGACGACGCCATTTTTTGCAGCAGCGACTGATCCATCCGGGTGCGTACGATGTCGCCGTTATTATCGCGTTTGTACAGCTCGCCGGCGCCGGACATGCCGAGCGGGATAGGGCCGCCCGCCGCGGTACCTGCGCCCACGGCAAAAATAATTACACCGTCGCGGTATACTTCGGCGGCGCGGTCGGCAGCGTCCTGGTCGTGATCTTCCCCGTCGGTGATCAGGATAATGGCCCTCCCACCGCCGGGTTCCGGATCGAACGATTGGGAAGCCAGGTCAATTGCCGGCGACAGGGCAGTGCCCTGCGCGGTGATCAGGTCGGGGTTGGCAGCCGCTATAAACATATCAGCCGCGGCATAATCCGTGGAAAGCGGCATTTGTAAAAACGCGTCGCCCGCAAAAAAGATCAGGCCGATGCGTTCGCCCTCCAGTGCCTTCACCAGTTTACGGGCAAAAGACTTGGCCAGTTCGAGCCGGTTGGGCGCCACGTCTTCCGCCAGCATACTTTGCGAAATATCGAGCGCGATAAACACGTCGGCGCTTTTTTGAACCGCCGTTTGTTTTTTAGCGCCCGCCTGCGGGTTGGCCCAGGCAATAGCCAGCAAACCAATAGCCAGGACAAGCATGCCGCCTTTGCCCCAAAAACGCCCCCGCGACCAGCCCGGCAGTAAACGCTGCACCGAAACCGGCGCGCCTATCCGCGCCAATGCCCGCCTGCGCCACCAACCATAAACGGCCAGCAATATCACCAGCAGCGGGACAGCCCACAGCAGGTTTAAAAAATGCGGATGCTCGAAACGGATGAGAGACATGGAGTGATTGAGTGATTGAGCGATTGAGCGATTGAGTGATTGAGTGATTGAGTGATTATTTCATACGCTGCCTACGGCGTCGAAACAGACCGGGTACTGTGGGATACGACGCCGTAGGCGGCGTATGAAATAATCACTCAATCACTCAATCACTCAATCACTCAATGTTCAGATGGTTACCGACCGCAGCAGCGTCCACCTGAGCAGCGTTTCCAGGAGCAGGAAGGCCACGGCGAGCCCTATGAACCAATGGAAAAAATCCGTTTGGTGGCGAACGACACTGACTTCAATTTTGGTCTTTTCGAGGCGGTCAATTTCGCTGTAAATACCTTGCAATTCTTCTTCCGACCAGGCCCGGTAGAATTTTCCGCCGGTCATGGCGGCGATCTCTACCAGCAGGTCGGTGTTAAACTCCATCTGGCGGGGGGCGTATTCGTAACTGCCGTCGGGGTTGCGGCGGGCCGGCGACATTACGATGCCGTTGGTGCCAATGCCCACGGTGTACACGCGAACGCCGAGGGTTTGGGCAATTTCAGCGGCTTTCAGGGGAGAAATATAACCGGCGTTGTTTTCCCCGTCGGTGAGCAGGATGACGACTTTGCTTTTGGACGGGCTGTCTTTCAAACGGTTGACGGCAGTGGCCAGGCCCATGCCGACGGCGGTGCCGTCTTCGAGGCGGCCCACTTGCAGCTCGCGCAGAAATTGCTGCACGATACGGCGGTCGGTGGTCAGGGGGCATTGGGTAAAGGCTTCGGCGGAAAAAGCGACCAGTCCGAGGCGGTCGTAGGGGCGGTTTTCCACGAAATCGGCAGCCACTTGTTTGGCCACGGTCAGGCGGTCGGGGTCAAAATCGCGGCTCAGCATGCTGGGCGAAATGTCGAGCGCCAGCATGATATCTACGGCATCGGCTTTTATTTTGCGTTCTTCCCATCGCTGTTGCGGGCGCGCCATGGCCAGGGCGAGCAGGGCCAGGGCGATCCAGCGCATGCCCGGCAACCAGCGCCGTACAGCCACGCGCCAGCTGATCCCGCCCCGCAAGGCCTCCCGGTCGGGCATCAGGAGGACAAGCCGGTGCTGCGCTCCCTGCCGGCGCCGGCGCCAGAAGAGCAGTGGCAGCAATAGCAGCAACAATAGCCAGAGCGGTTGGGCGAGTGTCACGTCGTTTGAGCGGTTGATGATGATGGGCCATTGCCAGCCCGGCTTTCCGGGGCATCTTCCGGACGGGGTTTGGTTTGTTGTATCAGTTGTTGTACTTCCTCCATGGCCTGGGCGTGAAAATGATCCGGGGGTGTTCCTTTGGCGAATTTGGCCAGATCGGCCCAGCGCAGCAGCTCGGCCAGCGGAGGCAACAGTGTTGCCGGCATATCTGTCCGCATCAGCAGCCGCATGATCTCTTCGGAGGGCGATTCGAGGGCGGGTATGTTGTAACGCCGTTCGAGGTATTCGCGGGCAATGTGCGTCAGTTCCGTGTAATATGTTTTTATCCGGCCGTTTTGCCAGTGTTGCTGCAGTTCGAGTTCGGCCAGTTTGCGCAATGCCATTTCGTGTGCGGGCTGCCAGACCATACGCTCGCCTTTCAGTCCCGATTTTTTACCCCGCGACATCAGCCACCACACGATCAGGGCAAAGATCAATATTCCGCCGGCAATAATGCCCAGCGGTTTCAAATAGTCCCGCCAATTGGCCGGCGTAAGACTGATGTCCTTTATTTCCCGTAAAAAAACCGGATCGTCGGGCGAGGGCGTGGGCAACACGCGGAGTTCGAGCGCATTGGTTTGCAGGGAATCGCCGCCGGGAAAGATAAGGCTGAGTGGCGGCAGGGTAAGTTCCGCCGAATCGAAGGTGATGAAAGTCAGATCATTGACCCATTGCCCCTCGCGGTTTTGCCAGCCCGACTGGCGCAGGATATTTTGTGCCGGCAACAGGGTATCCCAGGCAGAAAAATCGATGGAGGCCGGGGCGCCAAACTGCTCCGGAACGGCCAGGTGCAACAGGAACGGGTTTCCGGTTTCCACGTAACCGCTGTCGAATGCGGCCACGGCATCGCTTTGGGCTTTGATCTGAACAGATAAGAGCAGCAGGAAGGTGATAACCGGGTATATTTTGGGGAATGCGCCCCAGTCTTTCAGAAGCATAGTCATCGGCATAGGGGCTTGGGCATGGTTCTTTGCCCGCGAAACCCCACCCCCGGCCCCCCGACCCGCGGTACGGGACAGGCCGGGTGAGCATTCCGCCCTTAAGTTGATGGCTATGCCCCTTAGGGGAAGGCCGGCATCCAATGTTCTCCGATTTTCACCCATGCACCACAATTTTAGCCCGTTGTTCAAAAAAACGCAACAATGCCTGAACGTACGAGTCGGTTGTCGGAATACTCAGGAAATCGGCCCCGGCGCGGCGAAACAACTCTTCTGTGGTGGCCACCCGTTTTTCGAACAGGCGGGTATATTGCCGGCGGAAATCCGGATCGGTGGTGTCGATCCAGGTCATGACGCCGGATTCGGCGTCGGCTACCCGAAGCAGGCCCACATCGGGCAGCTGGCGTTCCCGCGGGTCCCAGCAGTGCAGGCCAATACAATCGTGCCGCCGGGAAAAAATGCGCAGTGGCGCCTCGTATTGTCCGGTAATAAAGTCGGACAGGATAAAACAAACGCTGCGTTTGCGCAACACGTTGCGGGCATATTGCAGGGCGCCGGCCAGATCGGTGCCCCGGCCCGCGGGCGCAAGATTCAACAGTTCCCGGATAATGCGCAGCGTATGCTGCCGGCCCTTTTGGGGCGGAATAAACAATTCCACCCGGTCGGAAAACAGCAGCACGCCCACCTTGTCGTTGTTGGCAATGGCTGAAAAGGCCAGCACGGCGCAGATTTCCGTCAGCACTTCCTGTTTGAATTGTCCGGTTGTACCGAAAAAAGAAGATCCGCTGACATCCACCAGCAATACGACCGACAACTCGCGTTCTTCTTCAAATATCTTGACGTGCGGCTCGCCGGTGCGGGCTGTCACGTTCCAGTCGATCATCCGCACGTCGTCGCCGGGCTGGTACACGCGCACTTCGCTGAACGACATGCCCCGGCCCTTGAAGGCGCTGTGGTAGCCGCCGGTAAAAAAATGGCGGCTCAGGCCCCGGGTCTTGATCTCGATCTTGCGTACCTTTTTGAGCAGTTCAGCGGTATCCATGTCAATTGCGGATTGCGGATTATTTTACGAGGTCGGCGATGGGGTTATCCTTGCGCATATAGGGTTTCAGCGTAGAATAGGGGATGGTCAGTTGTTGCTGGCCGTAAACGGGGTGAAAAACGGTACTGAGTTCGAGGCCGTCGCGCCGAATGGTAAACATGGTGAATCCCTCCTTGCTCAGCCATTCCCGGAATTTGGGATCGGTGGCGAATTTGGCCATCTTTGGCGACTCTTTGCGGGCGTATTCGGCAAACCACTCTTTCGGGTTGAAATTGCGGTTGAACAGGTCGTCGAAGGTGATTTCCTTGCCGGTACGCAAATCAAAATTAAAAGACTGGCCTTCCGTTTCATTTTGCCAGGATTCAGAAAACGTGAGGTAACCGCAGAAGAGGGTTTCCGTCCAGCAGGTCACTTCATACCAGCAGCTGGCACGCAGGGCGTTTCGTGTGGCGGGGCCGGTGGCTTTTTTTTGCGCAGCGATAGTGGTTTTACATTGATTTACCCAGTCGCTTACGCGCTGATCGAGCGTTTTGTTACACGCTTCACAACGGGTCCGGGGGTAGAAGGCGTCGTAACTGCTGCTGTAATCGGCGTAGTCCAGGCAGCCAACCTGGTAATTTTCCCGCATGGTCATTTTGATGGCGCGTTTTTCGCCCGATCCTACCCAGTTACATTCAGTGGCCTGGGGCGTTTTCAGGCTGCCCTGCAGGTGGGCTGCGGTTTTGCCGTTGGGCAAAAGGGCTTGTATCTCGTAATGGTCATCGGGGGAGATTTTACCGGCCAGCGAATACGTTTTATTGTCGGTTTCGATCCACAAATAACCGTTCAGCACACTGTTGTTCACCCGCGCCAGCACCATGTCCACCCGGCCATTGTTCCAGCGGGCGACATAGCGGTTGACCCATTTGTTGTCGCCGCAGGGAGCGTTGATCACTTTTTTCGAAGGGACTTCCTGTGCTTCCAGGCGGCTGCCGAGCGTGTTCGCCGCATTGGTCCAGTCGGCCATTAACTGCTCGCCCTGCAGGGTCCCGGTCAGATGGCCGGAAACTTCGTTTTTCCCGTCGAGTTCTTCGAGCAGCAGGACCACCCCTTCCAGCGTACCGTTCAGCCGGAACCGTTCCTGGCTTTTGGAATAGGTCAGAAAGCCGCGGCAATTGCTGCCGTCGTAGCCCAGGGACAGCACGACCTCCGACACATCGTCGAAACGGCCCCGGAAAAACTTGGTCCATTGCAAAACAGCGCCTTTGTCAAACAGCGCCGCCACCGCCGTGTCTTTGGCCGCGGGACTGGCTGGCAGGGGTTTTGCCGGCGCGGTGGGTTTTGTCACTGCCGGTTTTGCAGTCGTCTGGTTGTTTTTTTGTGCGGAAAGGGAGGAAGGCAGAAGCAAGAGGGTTGCCATGAGAACAAGGCCCCTGGCAGTATAATGGAAAATATGTTGTAAATCGGAAGCAAAAACGTTTACTACAGCCATCTGGATAAGATTTTCATTTAAAAGAATCCATTCTCCGCTACATCCATCTATGGAACCTCCACCGTGTTCAGAATCCTGGTAATAATATCTTCCTGGCTCACATTTTCGGCCTCGGCTTCATAGGTCAGGCCGATGCGATGGCGCAGGACATCGGCGCAGATGGTGCGCACGTCGTCGGGAATAATATAGCCTCGCCGGTGCAAAAAGGCCATGGCGCGAGCGGCCTGCGCCAAGGCAATACTGGCACGCGGCGAGGCGCCATAACTGATCAGCGGCGTCAGGTTGCGCAGGCCGTATTGTGCCGGGTCGCGGGTGGCGAATACGATATCGAGGATATATTCTTCTATCTTCTCATCCATGTACACGCGATGCAAAACCCGACGCGCGCGCAACAACGCTTCGGTACTGACCACGGGGCGGATGTTTGGCTGATCCTCGTTCAGATTGAGGCGAATGATTTCCTTTTCCTCTTTTTTTTCGGGATAACCGATCTTTACCTTGAGCAGGAAGCGGTCTACCTGGGCTTCTGGCAGGGGATAGGTACCTTCCTGTTCAATGGGGTTTTGCGTGGCCAGCACCAGGAACGGCTCTTCC
>JAKLJF010000133.1 GCA_023151335.1 Thermoanaerobaculia bacterium
TCAACTGGATATGGAGCAACAACCTGCCTCAACAAGCCTGGGAAGCCGTTTTGTTGCACCACCGCCTGTTTCCGGAGGACATGCCGGCCCGCTCGGAATGGTCCGAACTGGGCGGGGAGTTGCCCACGCCCTTCCGCGATGTCGCGGGAATGCGGTTTTTGCTGGAAAAGACCGGGGACAAAAATCTCGATCCGGCCTTGCGGGAGGCCGCCCTGCGTTTTTTCTCCGGCGCCGCTCAAGGCAACGAATTGCCGGATGCCGAACGATCCTTTTTGTTTAGAACAATCGAAAAATTGTACCCGGAAATGACCCCGGAACAGCGGCTGTTTGCCATTTACGCGGCTTCCGGACTTGCTTTTGACTACGAAGGTCATATCAGAGTGCCCGACGCCCTGCCGTTTTTTGTAGAAGCGAGACGGCAGGCTGCTCCCGGCTACCTTCGGAATACCATCGCGGAAATCATCGCCCGCCACAGTACAGCCGAAGCCTGGCAAGCCGTTTCGGGCAATGAAGGCCGGGTGTTGGTCACCTTGTCCAACTTTTACTACGACAGCGTCAAACAAACCATACGCTTCGGGTTTTACCAGGCCGCCGGCGTGGAGGGATTGTACGAACACCCGGTGCTGGAGCTGTTTCAGACCGACCGGGCAGACCGGGAGGTTAACCGCCGGGAAATGCCGCTACCCGTTACTTATCCAAAAATCGACTGGGAGAAGGCCTCTTTGCGCTCATATGGCGCGGCCAGTATAGAGGTGCCTGCCGGCGATTTACCCCGCGGCGAATGGCATTTTCGCGCCAGGGGTACGGCGGGCGAGCAGCGGCAATACCGTTGGGTGTCGGAGCCGGCGGTTTTTCGCTTCTGAAACTGCGGATCGTTTACACGGCAGGATAAGTGGCTACCAACCCTTTCAATTCTTCCAGGTATTGTTGCTTTACCGGCTCGCGCAACAGTTTATTGGTGCGGGTATGAAAGCGGTGGGCCGTGAGGAAACTGACCTGCAGGCGGTTCCAGGCCTGTTCGCCGGAAATGAGTTTGTACGCGCTCAGTTCTTCAAACAGGGTTTCGCCGATGGGATAAAAATCGGCGCGGCCCAGGTAGTCGAGGTCGGCGTCGCAGATGATCTCTTCCAGCAGGTTGGTGGGCGACTGGGGTATTTTGGTCGCCATGATCATGCCGCATATCGCTTCGATATCCTCCGGGGTGTATCCGAAATCGGGCAGTGCAGCGCGGGCGATCAGGCAGCCTTCAAACTCATGGCCGGCGTGTTTGTTTTTCACGAAACCGCAGTCGTGATACAAGGCCGCGGTTTTTACCAGCACCAGGCCCCGGCCATGCACTCCTTCACTGCCGCACAGCGCCTTAGCCACCCGAAGGACGTCGAGGGTATGGTGCAGGCCGTGGTAATACAGTTGCTCAGAAAGCTCCGACTGCATTTTGGCCAGGATGAAGTGTTTGGCGCCGCGGTAATCCATTAACTGCTCGGTGTTTTCGCTGAACGTTGTCTTTGATGGCTTTGTTGGACAACGGACAGCGTAAAAATCAATATTTTCTGAAAATTAGCTCAACCGGATTAAAATAATTTGCTCAATGAGCCAAATTTGTGCCGGTTTGGAGCTTGGAGGATAATAATATGCCGGTTTTTTGTTACCTTCCGGAAAAATTCCGTCGAATGCGCGTTTGATATAACCCGCCTGTGAAAGTTTCGTTTTATTTATTCAACTTCATTTTTTCACGATATCCAAAAAAAATTCTGACGTATGGATTTAATGCAAATACTACAAAGCCAGCTCTCCGACGATGTGCTTGGGCAACTTAGCGATCAGATCGGCGCTGATAAACAACAAACCGCCGTCGCGGCAAACGGTATTTTTGCCACCCTGCTGGGCGGGCTGGCTAACAACGCCTCCAACGAATCCGGGCTTTCTTCTCTGGCGTCTGCGCTCGACCGCGACCACGATGGCAGTGTGTTAGACGACCTGATGGGCATTGTAGGTGGCATGATGCAGGGCGGCGGCGAAGCGCCTGCCGCCAAAGCAATGAACGGCGCCGGAATCCTGGGTCATATCCTGGGTGATCGCCAGGAAGTAGCCGCTCAACAGATCAGCCAGTCTTCCGGCCTGAACATCGGCCAGATCATGAAACTGATGCCGATCCTGGCCCCCATCGTCATGGGGGTATTGGGCCGGGCTAAAAATTCGGGCGGTCTCGACCTGGGCGGGCTGGCCAATATCCTGATGGGGTCGGCGCAAAACGCGCAGTCGGGTGGCTTCGGCGACCTGATCGGCTCGGTTTTGGGCGGCGTGTTGAGCGGCGCTCAACAACAACAACAACCGCAACAACAACAGGGCGGCGGTTTGTTCGGGCAGATTCTGGGCGGACTTTTTGGCGGCAAACGCTGAAAGGGGCGTTATTGAACGTCATTGGTCGTCATTAAGCGTCATTGGTGGCAGGCCTTTGGTTTTGAAGGCACCAAATGACCAATGACGTTCAATGACGCTTAATGACGCCTAACGACTTAATAAAAATCCCCCGCAGGCTTACCGCCGCGGGGGATTTTTTATTCCTAAAATCAGAAACTACTCTTTTTCATCTCCCAGCGCTTCTTTCAGTTGAGCCAGGGCTGCGAGATCGCCGAGGGTTTCTTTTTCCACTTTTTTCTGTACATCGGCGATAGCGGCCTGTGCTTCGCCTTCTTCTTTGGCGCGTTCGGCTTTAACGGCCGCTTCGGCCTTGTATTTCAGATCCTCCAGGTAGCGGGTATGCGACACCAGGATGCGGCGGTCTTCTTTGTTGAACTCGATGACTTTCACCGTCAGTTCTTCGCCGGGTTCCACCACCTGACCGTCGTCTTTGCGGATGTGTTTGGCCGGGGCGAAGGCTTCCAGACCGTGGGGCAGTTGGAAGGTAGCGCCTTTGTCGTCGCGTTTCAGTACGGTAGCCACATGGTAGGAACCGACAGGGAAAATCGTTTCGAATGCATCCCAGGGGTTTTCTTCCGTTTGTTTGTGGCCCAGGCTGATCTGGCGTTTGTCTTTGTCCACATCCAGCACCACCACTTCGATGGGCGCGCCCACTTTGGTGAATTCGCTGGGGTGCGCGTAGCGTTTCGTCCAGCTCAGGTCGCTGATGTGCACCATGCCGCCTACGCCTTCGCTCAGTTCGACGAAGATGCCGTAGTTGGTCATGTTTTTCACGGTGCCGGTATGGCGGGTGCCCGGGGCGAAGCTTTCGTCGATCTCGCTCCAGGGATCGGCCGTGAGTTGTTTGATGGACAACGACATTTTGCGGTCGGCGCGGTCGATGGTTACGACGCGGGCTTCCACTTCCTGGCCCATTTTGAAATATTCCTTGGCGTTGACGCTCTGGTTGCCCCAGCTGATCTCGCTGATGTGGATCAGGCCTTCTACGCCCGGCATGATCTCCACGAACGCGCCGTAGTCTTCGATATTGACGACGCGGCCAGTGACCACTGCGCCTTCGGTGACGTCGGCCGGCAGCACTTCCCACGGGTGCGGGGTGAGTTGTTTGAGGCCGAGGCTGATGCGTTTTTTGTTTTCGTCGAAGTCGAGCACCACCACGTTGATACGCTGGTTGAGTTGCAGCACTTCGCTCGGATGGCCGATGCGGCCCCAGCTGATATCGGTGATGTACAGCAGGCCGTCGACACCGCCGAGGTCGAGGAATGCGCCGAAGTCGGTGATGTTTTTAACGATCCCTTCGAGTACCTGACCTTTTTCGAGGCTGGCGAGGATCTGCTCCCGCTGTTCGGCCAGGTCGCTTTCGATGAGGGCTTTGTGGCTGACCACGGCGTTTTTGATCTGCTCGTTGATCTTGACCACTTTAAATTCCATCACTTTATTAACGTACTGGTCGTAGTCGATCACCGGTTTGATGTCGATCTGGGAGCCGGGCAGGAAGGTTTCCAGGCCGCCGCAGTCGACGATCAGGCCGCCTTTGGTTTTGCTGATGACCGTACCGCGGATGATCGTGCCGTTTCTGAACGAATCGACGATGCTTTCCCAGGCGCGCAGGATCTTGGCTTTTTTGCGCGAGAGACCGAGCTGGCCCTGGCTGTCTTCCTGGCTTTCCACGTATACTTCCACTTCGTCGCCCTGTTTGATGTCGGGCGTGTCGCGGAATTCGTTGAGGGAGATCAGACCGTCGCTTTTGTAGTTGATGTCCAAAACCACGTCGCCGCCGCTGATGGCGCTGACTTTGCCTTTGATGATCTCATTTTCGGCAACGTTGCTCAGCGTGACGGCGTACTGTTTCAGGTAGTCGGTGCGTTCGGCATCGGAGTAAGCGATGGCGCCGCGTTTGTCCATGTTCCAGTTAAAATCGTCGTGCGCACCGCCGGGCATAACCGGATCGAAAACCGGCAATTCCACTTCTTCCTCTTCTTCTTCGGGCAGGATTTCTTCTTCTGCTTCGGCAGCCGCCGGCGTTTCCGTTTCTTCTTCGATGTCTTCCCCGGCAGTAGCTTCTTCTTCCTCCGTTTCTTCTTCCACTACTTCCGCAAGCACCGGTTCGGCTTCAATCACTTCGGCGATTTCTTCTGCTGCTTCCACGACGGATGTTGTTTCAGCCACTACTTCGGGCGCCGTTTCTTCCACGGCGGGCGTTTCTTCGGCAGCGGTTTCTTCGGCAACCGGTTTTTCTTCCTCCGGTGTGGGTGCTTCAACGGTAGCCGTTACTGCCGCGGCGGTTTCTTCCGCCGGCGTTTGATTTTCTTCCGGGTCTTGGGTGATTTCTTTTTCGTCGTCGAGTAACATAATAAAATAAGCGGTTGATTTCGAGGCTTTTTTGATGCTTACTGCTTTGCCGGCTTCACTTCGGGGCGAAACCGTTACCCCTTTTGATTGCGGAATGCGGATTGATGGATGGCGGATTTTAAGGCCCACATTATACTTTTCCGATACCGCCTGCTTTAAAAGCGGGCGCAAAGATACGGCCTTTATTTCAGATGAACTATAAAATTCCTGATTTTCAAGTGAATAATTTAAAATTTTGCCTGTAATACATGTTCCTTTGCGGGAAATTAATCCGCCCATGATTTCACTGCTTGTTGCCGACGAATCGCATACCCCTGTTGTAGCCGCGCTGCTGGCCGGCTTATTCGAAGACGTGGAGCATAACCTCGGCTTCGAGGAATTGCTGGACATATTTCCGGATATCGACGCCGACGATCACCACTCCACTCTGCTGGCCCTGAATGAAGACGGCGATGCCGTAGGCGTGATCACCATTGCCGAATGTTTGTCGTTGTCGGCCGGCGGACGCTACGGGGTCATTAACGAGCTGTATGTCGTACCGGACTACCGCTCGGCCGGCGTGGGCAAAATGCTGATGGATTTCGCCAAGGAGATCGGCGAACAACGCGGCTGGACGCGCATCGAGGTGACCACGCCGGGCGACGAGTTCGACAAAACGCTGCGTTTTTATGAAAGGGAGGGGTTTGTGAAGATCGGGCCGCGGTACAAGTTTGTGTTTTGAGTCGCGGCAAAAAATCCACGACTGCCCTCACCCCCACAACCCACTCATCCACTGCCAAACCATGACGAGCAACTTTCCTGTCAGCCAAATCAGTCCTGCCATAAACACGAAGAAAAGCAGGATGAGGAATAGTATCGAGCCCCGCACGCCGGGTTTAGGCGAATCGTCGGCGTAGTAGTTTTTCAGTATTTCCACATTGCGCCGGTTGGCCTTGTAGCCGAAATCGAACAGATCGCCCAGGAAAGGAATAGTACCCACCACGGCATCGAGCATAAAATTGCCCATCATGCGCAGCAGGATCAGGGGCCCGGCGCCGCGTTTGAGCATCACGGAAAACAGCACGCCCGACACGGCGAAGCCGGCCACATCGCCCAGGTAAGGCACCAGCCCGATGAGGGCGTCGAGCCCGAAACGCAGGTTGGTGCCCGGAATGCGGAAGCGGTTGTCGAGCAGCGTGGCGAGGGTGTCGAGGCGGGCGAGGTCGTCGTTGGAAGTCGAAGGTGGCGGTGTGTGTTCCATAATTATCTGATTCCCGCAAAAGTAATAAAAGGCGGACGGGAGTACTGAGTTTCCCCGAACCATCCCCTTCTCCGATTGTTTTTCACTTCTCACCCAAAAATCCGATCTTAGTGCCCAATTCCGGTCTTTCCGGTCAAAAACTGCCGCCCGATGACGTTGTCCGACCTTTCCCTCCGCCGCCCCGTACTGGCCACCGTGATGAGTATACTGATCGTCGTATTCGGCGCGATCGGCTACCGTTACCTCGGTATCCGCGAATACCCGGCCATCGACCCGCCCACCATCAACGTGCGTACCTCTTACACCGGCGCCAGCGCGGAAGTAGTGGAAAGTCAGATCACGGAGCCGTTGGAAAAGACCGTGAACAGCATTGCGGGCATCCGTACCATTTCCTCACAGTCGGCCCTGGGCAGCAGTTCCATTACCCTTGAATTCGACCTGGGTTCCGACCTGGAGCGCGCCGCCAACGACGTGCGCGACAAGGTCGGTCAGGCGCAGCGCAGCCTGCCGCAGGATATCGACGCGCCGCCGGTGGTCAGTAAAGCCGACGCCAACAGCGACCCTATCCTGTTTTTGCCCCTGCAAAGCAGCACGCGCAGTGTAATGGAACTGACCGACTATGCGGAAAACGTGCTGGCGGAAAAACTGCAAACCATACCCGGCGTGAGCGAGGTGCGCATCTTCGGTGAAAAACGCCCGGCCATGCGCTTGTGGATCGATCCGGTAAAACTCACGGCGCACGGCGTGACGGTGCAGGACATTCAAAATGCGCTGAACAAGGAAAACGTCGATCTGCCTGCCGGCAAACTGCGCGGCGACGCCACGGAACTGACGGTCAAAACCTTCGGGCGCCTGCAAACCGAAGAAGACTTCAACAATATGATCGTCAAACAGGTGCCCGGCTCCGTCACGGGCGCTGCCGGTCAGACGATCCGGTTCCGCGACCTCGGCGAGGCGGTGTTGGGCCCGGAAAATGAAGATTTTGGCGCCCGGCGAAACAACGTCACCAATGTTTCCCTGGCGCTCATCCCGCAACCCGGCGCCAACCTGATCGAAATCACCGACGAATTCTACCGCCGCTACGAACAGATCAAAAAGGAATTGCCGCCCGACATGATCACCGAAGTGGGCATGGATAAATCCATTTTTGTGCGGCGCGCCATTACCGAGGTAGGCGAAACGCTCGCCATCGCCATCACGCTGGTAGTGCTCATTATCTATTTCTTTTTCCGCAACTGGATCATTGCCCTGCGCCCCCTTATCGACATCCCGGTGTCGCTCATAGGGGCGTTTTTTATCATGTACCTGTTCGGGTTCTCCATCAACGTGCTCACCCTGCTGGCTATCGTACTGGCCACCGGCCTGGTGGTGGACGACGGGATCGTGGTGACGGAAAATATTTTCAAAAAGATCGAACAGGGCATGGACAAGTGGACGGCGGCGCGGGAAGGCACCAAGGAAATTTTCTTTGCCGTCATCTCCACCTCTATCACGCTGGCCGTGGTATTTATACCGGTCATCTTCCTACAGGGCTTTACCGGGCGGCTGTTCCGGGAGTTCGGGATCGTGGTGGCCGGCGCCGTGCTGATCTCCGCATTTGTATCGCTGACGCTCACCCCCGTGCTCAACGTCAAACTGACGCAGCGCAATCCGCACGCGCACGGCTGGTTTTACCGCTTTACCGAACCGCTCTTTCAGGGAATGGACCGGGTGTACGGTCAATCGTTGCGCGCTTTCATGCGCCACCGCTGGCTCAGTTTGGTCATGCTGCTGGCCTGTTTCGGCGCCATTTGGTATTTTCAGGGATCCATAAAAAGCGAACTGGCGCCCCTGGAAGACCGCAGCGCCATACGCGCTACCGTCGTAGCGCCGGAAGGTACCGATTTTGACGTGACCGAAAATATCATCTACCGGCTTACCGATGCGGTGATGGACTCCGTGCCGGAGTACCAGATGGTTTTTGGCATTACGGCCCCCGGCCGCATAGGCGGTGGCTCCAACAGCGGCTTTATCAGCCTCGGCCTCGTGCAGCCCCAGGAACGCCAGCGCAGCCAGCAGGAAATTTACGACCAGCTGGTGCGTATGACGCGGCGCATTTCCGAAGCCCGGGTATTCCCCAACCAGGAACAAACCATTTCCACCAGCTTCGGCGCCGGCCTTTCGCTGCCGGTGCAATTCGTCGTGCAAAACCTCGATTTCCGGAAACTGGAAGAAACGGTGCCGAAATTCCTCGAAGCCGCCCGCCAAGATCCCACCTTTGCCAACGTGGACGTCAACCTGAAATTCAATAAACCCGAAATCCAGATCGAGATCGACCGCCTCAAGGCCGCCGAACTGGGCGTGAGCGTACTCGACATCAACCAAACCGTACAGCTGGCGCTGTCCGGCCGGCGCTTCGGGTATTTTCTCATGAACGGCAAACAATACCAGGTGATCGGGCAGGTAGACCGCATCGACCGCGACGAACCCGTGGATTTGGCCAACCTGTACGTGCGAAACAACCAGGGCCGGATGATCCAGCTGGACAACCTGGTGCGCTTCACCGAAACCAGCAACCCGCCGGTGCTGTACCACTATAACCGCTACAAAGCCGCTACCTTCAGCGCGGCGCTGGCGCCCGGTAAAACCCTCGGCGACGGCATCCAGGCCATGGAGGCCATCGCAGCCCGCCTGCTCGACGACACCTACGCCACTGACCTGAGCGGCCCCTCGCGCGATTTCCGGGAAAGCAGCGGCAATACCTCCTTCGCGTTTTTGCTGGCCCTCGGTCTCATCTACCTCATCCTGGCGGCTCAATTCGAGAGCTTCCGCGATCCGTTCATCATCATGATCACCGTGCCGCTGGCCATTGCCGGCGCCTTCATCACCCTGGCGCTCACCGGCAATACCTTCAATATTTTCAGCCAGATCGGCATGATCATGCTCATCGGCCTGGTGACGAAAAACGGTATTCTGATCGTGGAATTTGCCAACCAGAAAATGCGGGCCGGCGTAGCGGATAACAAAACCCAGGCGGTCATCGAAGCCGCCCAAGGCCGCCTGCGCCCCATCCTGATGACCACGCTGGCCACCGTGCTGGGCGCTTTACCCATCGCCCTGGCGCTGGGCGCGGCGGCTACCTCCCGTATCCCGCTCGGTGTGGTGATCGTGGGTGGTCTGCTCTTCTCCCTGGTGCTCACCCTGTTTGTTATTCCGGCTATGTACAGTTATCTGAGCGGGAAAAAACGGGGGCTGCCGGAGGCGCTGAAACTGGATGAAGAGTTGGCGGCGGAGGCCATAAAAGAAGAGAAGGCAACGGTGGCGAACTAAGGAATACCCCGTCGCGGATAAAATCAATGGGGATGTGATACTGGTGCGCCAATTTGTGCTTAACGGCCTCCCGCATCAGGGGAAGGTATTTTTGCTGGGTGTACAGACCGGCATGTTGAATGACCAGAAACAGGGCCTGGTTGGCTTGCGCGCCTACTTTATCGGCGCCTACCCAGCCGTGTTGAGCCAGGATAGCCGTTACCTTTATCAGATTGATACTATCCATCTCCGCCATTTTCCTCCACAGTTCCTGCATTTCCACGGACTGAAAACCATACTTTTTTTCTATCTCGCCAATTTGTTTTCTGAACTTCTGGTCATCTTCCAGTATTTGAAGCAGCCCGACCTGCAATGGTTTGTCCAGATTGGCTTCCATCCGGTCCAGTTCCTGTTGCATTGCCGAAACAAGTTTCTCCCACTGGGGAGAATCGTGCAGGGCGTTTAAATCTGTAACGGTTTGCAGGCGCCGGACATTTTTATATCCGTTTTTAAATGCGAGATCGAGC
>JAKLJF010000134.1 GCA_023151335.1 Thermoanaerobaculia bacterium
GGTTGAGAATGGTATCCATCATGCCCGGCATGGAAGCGCGGGCGCCGGAGCGTACCGACAGCAGGAGCGGATCGGCGTTGTTGCCGAATTTTTTACCCATTTCCGCCTCGATAAAGGCGACGCCTCCCTGTACTTCCTCCCGGATCAGGTTCAGGACGTATTCTTTGCCTTTTTGGGTATACTCCGTGCAAGCTTCGGTAGTGATCGTAAATCCCGGGGGGACGGTGATGCCCAGGCGGCACATTTCGGCCAGGTTGGCGCCTTTGCCGCCGAGCAGGTTTTTCATGGAAGCTTCGCCTTCGGTTTTGGCGGAGCCGAAGACGTACAAATACTTGGTTCGCGTCGACATAACTGGATATATAATTACATTTGACAATTTTGGGCTGCAACCTAAGGGGAGTACACGCCAGAAATGGTGGGCAAAATCATCGCCGGGGGTGAAAATTATCACCCTTCGCATTTTTATTCGGTTTTTAGCCTTTTAACAACTATTTTCGCCGGCATGGCGGCTTCCATTTTACAAAGTATTTTTAAAAAAAGGCTGCGCCGCTTGCGGCAACTAACGGCTGCCGCGGAGCGAATGAACCGGCAAAAGGAACAGTTGCATCAATTGCGGGTCGAGCTGAAAAAATGGCGCGCCGGCCTGCGGCTGTTGCGGAGCGCTGATCCTGCTTTTCCCTACCCGGAGATATACGCGCCCTTCAAAACGCTGTTTGCCGCCGCCGGCCAACTGCGTTTCTGGCAGCTGCAACTACAATTGCTCAACCGCTCCGCCCTGTTGCACCCGGCCTTTTCCCGCCCATACCGGGCTTATTTGCGCAGACGGTTACGCCAGGCCCGGGCGGATTTTTACAAAACAACAGAAGAAAATGATTTACCCAGATGGCGCGAGTTGAAACAGGAGTTCCGGCAATCCTGCAAAGTCTCTACCCCCCTCGCAGTAAGCGCATATTTTGAGGCGCTGGGAAAAGATATTTCGCTAAAAGCCCGGCATCCCAGCCGCCGCCGGCCTGCCGATCTGCATGAATTGCGCAAACTCGTGAAAGAATACGCCTACAACCGCCAACTCGCCGTCAAACAGCTCCGATTCGACCCCGGCCCGCCTCCCGCATTACCCGCCGGTAGCGCCAATTTTGAAGAACTGCTCGGCCAATGGCACGATCAGGACGCCGCCTGCGCGCAACTGGCCGAAGACCTGCGGACGCAGAAATGGAAGGGAACGGCGCTGCATGCCGGCAAAACAGTTTTAAGGGAATGGAAAAGGGCCGAACGGCAGCTGTGGGCGGAAATAGCCGCGACTTTGCGCAAGCCCTGACACACCTGCCGGGCTATTCCACCTTCACCCGCGACGACTCATTCTCCGACCCCGTGCTGCGCCGGCGGGCGTTTTTCAGCTCGGTATTACCAAAGCGGTAACTAAAAGTAAGACGGGCGTTGCGCGAGTCGTTGCGTTGGTTGAAATTGACCAGCACGTCGGCATAGTCGATGTGGATTTTTGAAATCTGGGTATATAAAATATCGCTGACGGAGAGCGACAGGCGGCCGCGTTTGTCCCAAAAGGTTTTGGAAACGCCGAAGTTAAGGCCGCCCATAGAGCCGATGTCAAAAAACTCTTCGAGGAATTTGGTCATGTACCAGCCGCCGATCTCGACCTTGAATTCGGCGGGCAGATTGACGTTGATCTGCCAGTAGGCCAGCCAGTTCCAGCGGCTCCGGTTGAAGCGGGTGTCGAGGTATTCGGCGTCGTAGCCGTTGTAGATGAATTGGTTGCCGCCGAAGCCGTCGATCAGTTTTTTGTATTTGATGGGGAAATTCAGTTCGAAGGCCCATTTTTCGTATTTTGCCAGGTTGGCCGCCGTGGTAAAAGTACGGGTGCCTTCCAAACGGGGGGCGTTTTCGATGATCACGTCGTCGGTTTTGCTGTAGGAGATGCGGAAAAAGGGCTGCCCGTCGTAAGTGACGGACAGTTGGGCGTTGTTGGATATTTCCGGGCGCAGCTGGGGGTTGCCCTGGGTGTACGTGAGCGAGTCGATAAAAAAGGCAAAGGGGTTTTGCTGCTGAAAGCCCGGGCGGTTCACCCTGCGGCTGTAGGCGCCCTGAATGCCGATATTTTTGGTAACGTTGTACAACGCGCTGGCGCTCGGAAACCACTGCAGGTAGTTCCGGTCGAGCACCTGTTCGCCCATGGTTTTGCCCGAAACAACGGTTTGTTCGGCGCGCAGGCCGGCGTTGAAGTCGAACTTGCCCAGTTTTTTCGACAGGTTGAGATAGCCGGCATTGATATTTTCCCGGTATAAAAAATCGTTCGACTGAGCCGTGTCGAGCACCGTTCCGCGCAGGAATTTCAGGTCGTTGTCGATGGTGGCGAAACTGGATTTGACGCCGGTTTCCAGTTTAAACGTCGAGTCGAAAGGCAGGGTGTAGTCGAGTTTGCCCACATAAATATCGATCGGTTGTTCGACGTTTTGTTCCGACCGGGATTCGGGGCTGCCGGGTTCGTTCTGGACAATGTTCAGGTAGCTGACGTTATGAATATCGAACCGGCTGTAGTCCACGTCGAAATTGAGGGCATGCCCTGTTTTAGGATCAAACTCGTGTTTGAGGTTCAGGTTGGTCAGGAAGTTGGTGCGGTCCGAACGGGTGTCGTTCCAGGTAGTGAAAGCACCCAACTGCTGGCTTTGGTCGCCGTTGAACACCTCGGTTACGTTTTGGGCATTGCTGTTGCCTGTGCGCGAGAAACCCCGGAACAGGACGCCGACGGTTGTTTTTTTCGTGGCAAAAAAGTCGGCGCCGAAACGGTAGTTGTGAATAGCCCAATAGCTGGGCGAATAATTGATCTGCCGGTACACTTCGTCGCCGATAAAACGTTCCACATCCATGACGGAGAAGGAGGTTCGTTGAAAATAGCTGTAAGAACCGAAGAGATTCCATTGGCCGCGGCGGTAATTCAACCCCAGGGAAGGGCTGAGGCGGTAGTAAGTGCGGTCGTCGGTGATGGCGTCCGACTGGTCGTAAGTTGCGCCGCCGACGGTCATGGCTGCGTTACCGTTGAAACCCAGGTCGGCGTTGCGTTTGAGAATGATGTTGAGAATAACGCCGCCGGCCGCGTCGTAACGGGCGCCGGGCTGGGTGATCAGTTCTACGCGGTCGATCTGGTCGCCGGGCATGTCGCGCAGTACGGCGTTCATGTCGGCGTATTGGGAGGGTTTGCCATCGATCCATATCTGCACGCTCTGGTTGCCGGCCAGGGTTACACGATCCTGTACGACGATCACGCCGGGCATTTTTTGCAAAATTTCAAGCGCGGTACCCCCACTGGCGATGGGGCTGTTTTCCACGTTCATGATCAGGCGGTCGGCTTTTTGCTCGAAAAGGGGGCGTTTAGCCACTACCACCGCTTCGGTCAGGATGTTATCGGCCTGGCGAAGCGCAATATCGGCGCTTACGGTTTTGCTGCCGGCTGCCACGGTGAAGGGCTCGGTGTAGCTGGTTTCGTATCCGAGTAACGTGGCCTGGAGGCGGTATTCGCCGGCCCGCACACCCGGAATGGAAAAGGCGCCGAGGGAGTCGCTCAGCGCGCCTTTTACGATTTGGGAGTCTTGCGCGGCGAGAAGCGCGATGCTGGCGAAGGGCAGGGGCTGATTTTTGTCATCCGTGACTTTCCCGCTAACGGTTACCTGGGCAGAAAGTGAAATCAGGTTGAAGGAACAGAAGAGTAAAGTAAAGATTGTTTTTGTCATATTTCGAAGTATGGGTTGCCGTACCGGCATAAAGACTGATGAAGTCGCAAAACGATGCAGCTAGATTGTTTTGCGGGCAAAGATTTTAGGGTTCATCGCATGGGACAAAGTTCTTGGCCAAACGCCCGGTTTTTACCGTCAAAATATTCCTCATACACGTTGATGATGCGCGGCATTGGGGGGTTAACGGATTGCCGGCACTTTTGGCTGTCTCCAATTTGTACAAATTCCTGTTATGCCGACACACACGATTTGGATCGCTTATTCCCTTTCAAACCTGGTTGGATTGGTCCTGTTATGGGCATGCTGGAAAAAGCCAGCCTGGGGCCGGGCCCTATTCTTCCTGTTGTTTGCCTGGGCCGCCTGGTTCAACGCCACCACGGTGCTGGCTACGCCGGAAATTTACACCGGCTATGCCCAATACGCTTTTTCCGAAGGCTACCGCGCGTTCATCAACGGCTTTTTTACAGAGCACACGAAACCTATTGTACTGACTATTGCAGCCGGGCAGGCAGGCATTGCCCTGGGTATGCTGGGCCAGGGCTGGCTGTTCCGGCTGGGCGCCATCGGCGGGATGATTTTCCTGCTGAGCATTGCACCACTTGGAGTAGGCTCGGCATTTCCCTGTACCGTCGTTATGGCTGCAGGGATGTGGCTGCTATACCGCGAAGGGAGCCGGCAATGGCTGTGGCAGGCGCTGAGGCATTAGCCCGGATTGCGCCGCGGCGTCGTATTGCCCCGGTGGCAGGTAAAACAACTCACCGATGGGTCTTCACTGCCAATCCCGCCAATACTTTTAAGGTCCCGGTTGATCCGGGCGTTGAGTTCTATCATCTGGCGGGTTATTTCTTTTTCCTTTTTCACTTCCGACGCCCATTCGTTTTTGACGTGGCAATGATCGCAGCCTACCCCCAATGCCTGGCCCCAGCGATCCATGAGGCCGAGGAAGCGCTCGGCGTTCACTTTTTTCAAAGTTTTGACATTTTGATAAACCGAATCAGCCGGCCAGTTTTCCTTGCCGGCGATCTCCCGTTTCAGACTTTCCAGGGTTTTCGCCCGGGCGGGGGCGTCGGGGTCAGAGGCGGCAGTATTGGCCGCGGATTTCGGGGCGGTACAATCGGCCAGCCAAAGGGACAATAAAACAACGGCGCAGAAGGTCAACAGCGCTTTCATGAGCGGCAAGGTTTGGTGAAAAGATTCTTCAAACGTACAAACCTTTGGTTTTCCGTCAAAATCAGCCTGGCGGCCTTGCGCAGTTATCCGGTAAAATGTCACGGTTATAAGGTTATCCTGCTATCCTGTCAGGTTCTACTTGACTGGCTTTTCATAAATGGCCAATTTTGGGCATGTTCCGACAAAAAATACAGCCCGGCGACGTAGTACGGCAGAAATCAACAGGCGCCGTTCTACAAGCAGATTTTACCAAACACGATGTCTGGATTTGCCATTCCCTGCAAACCGGTCGGCAACATATTGTCAGTATCAACGATGTGGAAAAAATAAAACCACAAAAACCGCCGGGGCAAACGCCGTGAAACGGATCAATACAACGGCGATGTTTTTAATCCTGCTGGCCACGGCCCGTTGGATCCCTTCGGGCAATGAAGACCATTATATGGCCCTGGCCAAAGCTTGGTTTGATCCCGGCTGGATACCCGGTTCGTGGATATTGGACGAACCGGCCGGCGCGCGCGGGTTGTACAACCTGCTTGTGGGGTGGCTGTTGTCGATGTTCGATTTTTATACCGTCAGCATTGTACTCAAAATCCTGTTGTCGTGGTGGTATGCCCGCATCCTGAGCGGGTATATCAGCCCGGCTGTGTTGGGCATAGTATGTTATTGCCCGACCTTTTTTGGCGGGGAGTTTATTTTCATGGGTTGCGAGCCGAAACACTTTGCCTGGCTCCTGGTCTTATGGCATCTGACCCGCGGACGGCACACGGCCACTGCACTGGCGCTGGCTAGCTGGTTTCACGTACTGGTCGGCGGCTGGTACGCGGTTTACTGGTTTCTGACCCATCCGGGGCAGTGGAGAAAAGGGGTGGCGTACGCCATCTTCGTGGCTCCGCTCTGTTATTACCTTGCCGGCACACAGGCTGGCGGTGAAGTGGCGGGCTGCGATGCCGATTTTATTTACACCAGGGTGAGAAACCTGCACCACTGCTATCCGGTATTGTACAGTAAACGGGAATTTTTGGGTTTTCTGGTCTGCCTGCTTTGCATTCCGTTTTCACGAAAAGGCCTCTCCCGAAATATGATGACCGGCTGTTGCGCCCTGGCCGCTTTTACCTCTTTTTTCCCGGCTGATCCGCTGGTTAAACTGATCCCCTACCGGATGCTGGCGCTGGCGCTGCTGCTGGAATTGCAACAACACTACCTGCGCAGGGTTTGGCTCAGGTGGCCGGTACGGATCGCGGGTTTGCTTTGCGCCCTTTACCTGTTGGGAACCAACGTCAAAGATAGCTGGCTGTATGTCAATGACCGCAGATACGCGGAAGAAATTGCGCAGGCCGGGCGATTGCCGCCAAATGCAATTATTGTGACGGAACGGTCCGATTTTATCCGGCGAAGCGACCGGGATGTATTTGTAAACAGGAAATTTATTCCCAATGCTGCCGGAAGAATTTGCGAATGGCAGCGCAGACGGGAATGGGTGGAAAAAAACGGGAAAGGGATCGTTTTCGTACCCTGATCACAGCTTCTCCCCATACGCCAGATCGCCCGTATAGTTCAGGTCGCCGCGGCTCACATATTCTTTCTAATTGAATGTAGAACGTGCCGTCTTTGTGGCGGCGGCGGTCGGCGCTAATAAAAGCGTTGTCGGCCTGGTCGAAAAAGTTCAGCATGCCCTGACGTAAGTTTAGGAATTTAATTATTATCTTTGTCAGCATAATATTTAAGCGCTGCTTTTAATCTCCCCGCCATTCAGCGCAAAATGGCCCAATCCTTAGGCGAGAAGAGTTCATTATCCGAAATTTTTATTGAATCAGGATAAATTTTGGCTTCAGCATTTGCAATGCCAACCGCATTGTTATTGGCGTCATTTGATTCTTTC
This sequence comes from Thermoanaerobaculia bacterium, assembly GCA_023151335.1. Taxonomy (GTDB): domain Bacteria; phylum Bacteroidota; class Bacteroidia; order Chitinophagales; family Saprospiraceae; genus M3007. Next base: position 6,796 of record JAKLJF010000134.1, read on the forward strand.
ACCCAAAAAAAGCGATATGGAAAAAACATTTAGAATTTCGTGGCAAGTTTGTTTTTACAAATCAAACAAAAGAAAAACAAAGTTTTTCCGGGGGGGGGCAAAAATTATTCTTTTCCTTTATTATATCTGCTCGCCTTTGCATTCAGATGCGCAATGTGACCCTTTAACTTATGTTGGATGCGTCGATGACCCGGGCGATATATCGACGTACGCGTGTATTAGTATTCCAATAAATCAAACGAGAACCATCGGCGAATTGGACGATCCGACTAACCCCAATGCGCCGCTTTTAGAGCCGGCCGATGCGGTGAATATTCCGCAACGAGTGCTTATAAACGGAAGAATCGAGTTTGATGAAGATTATACTTTTGCCGCCGGTTCGGAAATCGTATTTTTAAGCTTTCAGAGCGGATTTGATATTACCAATGCAGCCGTACTCAGTTTGAACGAAACATACGTACATGGTTGCCAGGCAGTCTGGGATGGAATAGACTTATACGGCGCCGGGGCTACGCTGAAAATTGAACCCGGGAGTATTATCGAGGATGGCAATCAAACCATTCGTATGCGACATGGTACCACACTTTCGGTTAGAGACGCTTTTTTTAGAAAGAACAGGGTTTGTATCAGCGCCCAACCGGTTCCAGGCGACCCTGCAACGATCAATGTGAATACCTTCATTACCGGCACCGAATTTGATGGGGCCTCTCCGCTTGTTCAGGAAGTTGTAGCAGGTATTCCTCCAAACACAATTACATATCAATTCCCGATAAGGGCCATCATAGCGAATGATGTCGCGCAATTCAATATAGGCATTCCTAATGCTAATCCTGCGACCGGCAATAACACTTTTTCCGGTTACACCACTCTTACCGTTAGAAATACCAGGATCATTGATCCCGGGGAGCTGATGTTAAATGATGTTGTTTTTTGTGGAATCAAAGCGGGTGCAGACCAAAATAAGATCAGAACATTGGATTTTGTCGGTTGGGGTCGTGACAATGCCGTACCTACATTTGAAAATATTTATATGGGCATTGCCTGCACTAACATGAATGTATCTCTTGCCGAAACGAATTTTAAGACCGGATACACACATTTGTCTTTGGATTTATATTCCTTACCTGCCCGGTTTAAGGTTTTCAGAAATCGTTTTTCGGGTTACTGGGAAAAAGGCATCCAGATTGCGGGTAACGTTTTTCCAACACAACGTTTCGAAATGGAATCGAATATTTTTGAAGACAACGCCATCGTTGATTTTGGGCCCGGGGGAGGCGCTTCCATACGCCACGGAGCGCAGGCGGTTGGTTTTCATCCTTCAAAAAGCAATCTCTATATTTTAAATAATGAATTTATTGATAATGAAAAGGTTGTCGGTTTATATGGGTATACCGGTATTGAATTGAACGGTGTGTCGGAAGTATCCGTCGAAAATAATTACTTCTATGAAAATTTTAATTCGTTGCAATACAGGGGAATCTTTTTAAACAACTCAAGAGGGAGCACAATTAATGAAAATCATATAACGGGTATTGCCAATTTTAACCCCGATCTTTTTCAAAGAGGAATTTTTGTTTCCAATTCTCCGGAAGGCGTCTATAAGTGCAATGACCTGGACATGATAGCAAGAGGCATCTGGTTTGAAAAGAATTGTGACGCTTCTGATATTCTTTCCAACTATTTTCACACCCACACCGTGGGACTGCACCTGACCGGCGATGCCAGGGTGGGGCCTCAGCCCTATAAACAAAATCAATGGCCGGAAGCAACCAGCGCACCCAGGTTAGAAGCCGGATTTAATGTGTCAATTTCAGATCCAGATTATTTTGTCAAGTTAGCCAACTCGAAATTTTTACTCAATGTCGAAGAAAATTCCACTTACCAGGACAGATGGCCGATCCCCCGTAGTCCGGCTGGTAACGTATGGTTTGAGTACAAAAATGAAGGCCCCTGGCCCTACTTGCCTTGTTATGAAACGGCACCACCGGACAAATCGCTAACCGAGGCTGAAAAACACATAATTGCGGGCACTTTTCCGTCTTTGGATGGATTCGACGCTTCGATTTGGGATGCAGCCCTGGGGACGTATTCCCGTTTGTACCGGTTCCCGGAATTGCGGCCGGCCGGCTCAGATGCAGCCGCTTATTTTTCAGCAGAACAAAACACGCCGGCAGGGATTCTGGCAACCGCTTATGAACGAGCCGGCGAAATAGCCACTCCGGATGCTTCACTGATGCAAACACTCGAAGACAAGTATGAAGCGATGCGGCAATTACTGGCAGATGTTGTCGGGATCGACAGCCAATTGATACTTATCCCTCCGAATCAGCAGGCAACACAGTTAGCCGCGCGCGAGAATTTAGTACAGGAACTGGCCACACTCAATACGGCGGTTGATGCTTTATTGTCTGGGTTTGCCGCACAGCGCACGTACGATGCTCAAAATTTAGCCACTACCGTCAACGCGGTATCCGTGTCAGAGACCTTTCAACAAAACCTGAAAACAACCTTGGCGATACTCTTAGAGGGCATGCAGGCAGAGCCATTATATGAATGGACGTCACAGCAAAGTGAAGCCCTTGAGGCTATTGCCGGACAATGCCTTCCCCAAGGCGGTTTCGGCGTTTTGCTAGCCCGTACCCTGCTGCCACCGCTGGAATATGAGGACGACTGCATTGGCGAACGTTCCAATGGCCATGGTTCGTCAAAAATACCGGCGGGGTTATCGTTACAGGTTTATCCAAACCCTGCTGCCGATCTGTTGCACATCCGATTGTCATTAGAAGACCCCACAGGTCAAATCGTTCTGGAAGATCAATTCGGAAGGCCCGTATTATCGCGCCGCCTGGAAGGTTCTCCCTGGACTTCGTTAAATGTGGCCCGTATGCCCTCCGGCGTTTATACGCTCCGCGTGACTGGCGCAAATCTGGTTGCAATCGTACAAAAAATCATCATTCAGCACTAAATTTCACTGACGTTCTTTCCGCTACAGACCGGAACCGGTCTGTAGCGGAAATGACATTT
>JAKLJF010000135.1 GCA_023151335.1 Thermoanaerobaculia bacterium
CATGACACTTGAACAAATGGAAGTGCAAATGATCCGGCGGGCAATGGATTTTCACAAGGGTAAAATTGCCCGCGTGGCAAAATCCCTGGGCCTTACCCGGAGCGCCTTGTACCGGCGGCTGGAAAAATTCGGAATTCCGTACGAAGAGACATAGTCTCTATATTTTGTGCGGTCAAATATTGTAAATGGAAATTACCGGTAATTTCTATTCCCCTTTTACATGAAATTAAGCGCTAAATTCATACTCTTTATCGCGGTCATTCATGTGGTGACGTTTTACGTTTTCCGGGAAAATAAAATCCTGTTTCTGGTTTCCGAGTTTTTCATCCTGCTCTCGCTGGCCGTCAGCTGGTCGTTGTACCAGGAACTGATCCGGCCGCTGCAATTGCTGGTGCGCGGCACAGATGCGATCAAAGACCGGGATTTCAACGTCAAATTCGTGAAAACGGGCAAGTATGAGATGGACAAACTCATCGAGGTGTACAATGAAATGATCGACCAGTTGCGCACCGAACGCACCACCCAGCAGGAACAGCATTATTTTTTACAAAAACTGGTGCAAACCGCGCCTACAGGTATTGTAATGCTCGATTATGACGGCCATATCGACAGCGTCAATCCACGGGCGCTGGAATGGACGGGATACGCGCGGGAATGGTCGGATTTACGGGGCAAAAACCCTGCAGATTTGTCGCATCCCGTGTTTCAAACGATAGCCTGGCTGAAAACCGGCGAATCCAAAACCATTACGCTGCCCAATGCCAAAACCTTCAAGATACAGAAAAGCCAGTTTGTCGACCGGGGTTTCCCGCGCGGTTTTGTGATGATAGAGGAACTGACCGCCGAAATCCTGGAAGCCGAGAAACGTTCCTACGGGAAAGTGATCCGGATGATGGCGCATGAAGTGAATAATTCCATCGGCGCCGTGAACTCCATCCTGGATACTACCCTGCAATTGCATACCGGCGCGCCCGAGATCCGGGAAGCCCTGGCTGTTGCCATCGAGCGCAATGAGCACCTGAACCAGTTCATGCGAAACTTTGCCGACGTAATCCGCCTGCCCGAGCCTCGCCCGGAACGTTTCGACCTGCATGAATTACTGAAAAAAGTCGTTCAATTGATGGAATTCAAAGCGCGGGAACGGGAAGTAACTTTTGAATGGGAACTTACGGAAAAGCCGCTTTTTGTCCGGGCCGACGCCGGGCAGTTGGAACAGGTGCTCATTAACGTGATCAAAAATGCCCTGGAAGCGATAGGCAAACAAGGTGTCATCCGCTTTCACACCACGCACCGCCCTTTCCGACTGACCATCACTGACACCGGGAAGGGCATTCCCAAAGAAGCGGCGGACAAACTGTTCACACCGTTCTTCAGCGACAAGGCCGGGGGGCAGGGCATCGGACTGACCCTGACGCGGGAGATACTGACGGCACATGGCTTTCCTTTTTCCCTTAAAACAGGACCCGATGGGCTGACGCGGTTTGAGATCACTTTCGCTGGCTGACGCGCATTTAATTTCCTGTGATCGTCCCCTTGCTTACCTAAATTTCAGACCGGCCGACAGCAACTAAGCAAACCATTTGTTAAAATAAAATTCCACCGAACGTAATTCGAAATTGTTGCTACATTCGCAGCACCATTTTGGTGGTTGCCCCTTCAGCCTTCATCCGGCCTGCAACAGGCATTTAATCCCCAGAAATTTCCCGTCCTTCCCGTAGTACTCTCCTGACAGGTTCCGTTTTTGGCAGCCCGGCCTTTCCTTCCCCGCCTTGCCGTGCGCATAATCCTGCCGCCGTCGTTCGGTTTTCCGACGAATTAATATCCTTTTACCCAAAACTAACATTGTGCCATGCGCCAACGGATTACCCATTTTCAAACACTGCTTTTATGCCTCTTCTGTAGCCCCGTCCTTGCTCAAAACCTTTCCTTGCCGGTCCGGATCAGCGAAACGCCGCACCGGGAGCCACTGCAGGTACGAACAGGTCAAACCCGTATTCAGTTATGTGGCCTGACACCGGGCAATACCTATCAGGTAATCGCTGTAGGGGCCTATCCGGAGCAGGAGGCCAGTTTTAGCCTTACCTTGGCTTCAAACGAACAGGAATTTGCCGCGAAAAATTTGTCAAGGTCCGATCGTCCCGAACTCCGCCGGTTCAAAGCCGGCGCTTCCTGCGTCGATTTAATCCTTCAAACGAAATCCGGAGACCAACTCTCTGAAGTGCCTGTGTCGCTTTCCATCGGTTGCCTCGATTGCCCGGAAAGCGGCGACTGGCGCAAACGGATCGTACAAAATTTGCCGGACGACGTATTGTCGCCTAATTTAAAAGTAACGCAGGGCGACGCCGCTTCCGACCTGGTCACTAATGTGCTCATTGGCGGCAATTGTTTTGACGTCGCCAATATCACGTCAAAAGGATTTGCGAATTCAAGGGGTACTTTTTCAGACGGACAGAATACGATCAATATTTCCAACGGCATCATATTGTGTACCGCTCCGACCAATATTCTGCCTGGCCCGAACAATCTGGGCAATACCAACGGCGGTTTTGGCAATGATTCTGCCAATGATCCGAACCTGCTCAGTCTCACCTCGGGCAATCAATATGATGTTTCGGTCATCGAGTTCGATTTCAGGCCCACTTCCAATATGGTGCAGTTCGATTTTGTGTTCGGATCGGAGGAGTACTGCGAGTTTGTCAACTCTCAATACAACGACGTATTTGGCTTTTTCATCAGCGGACCGGGCATCACGGGCGTAAAAAATCTGGCCCTGATCCCGAATACCAACACGCCGGTGGCGGTGAACAACGTGAATCATGTGCTCAACAAAAACTATTACGTCAATAATAACAAAAACTACCCTTGTGACAATCAACCGGTCTTCAATCTGACCGATATTCAGCTCGACGGCTTTACCAAGGTGCTGACGGCAACGGCCAACCTGGTACCTTGTCAAACTTATCATATCAAACTGGCCATAGCCGATATTGCCGACGCGAACTACACCTCGGCCGTATTCCTGCGCGCCAACTCTTTTGATGCCGGCGGAGAAGTGAAAGCCAGTCCGGTGTACCCCTCCGCACAACCCTATACTGTAGAAGGCTGCAACAATGGTTTCATCCGGTTTTACAGGGGGTCGGGCGATATCAATCAACCCCTGACGGTGAATTACACTTTGGCGGGAAACAGTACGGCAATCCCCGGCGTCGATTATACGCCTTTGCCGGCATCTATCGTTATTCCGGCAGGGCAAACGGAGTTGCTGGTGCCGGTAAACGTGATCAGCGACCAACTGACCGAAGGCAGCGAATCTTTTACGCTGCTGCTCGATAACGCGTGCAGCTGCCTCCAACAGGATGTTACGTTCGTTATCCGCGATGCGGTTCCGCTCAGCGTCGATATGGACGATAAAAAAGTGTGCACCGGCAGTGCGACGCTTGCGCCGGTAGTGTTGAACGGTGGGTTACCTCCCCTGAGTTATTTGTGGAGCAATGGTCAAACTTCGTCAAGTCTGACGGTAAATGATTTTGGCGTTCAGCAATTCACGGTTACAGTCACCGATGCCTGCGGTTTTACCGGCACGGCTGCTGCCACTACTACCGTGGATCAAACGCCGACTGCTATTCTAAACGGCGGCAATATTCAGTTTTGTGAAGGCGGTTCAATCGATCTGCCGGTAAACTTTACCGGTCAGGGGCCCTGGATTGTGGGTTACAGTGTAAACGGCATCGCACAGACACAGACCTTTACCACCAATCCGGGCCTGATCAATGCCGGCGCCACGGGCGATTATACGCTCACCACAGTCGTGTCGCAGGGCGGATGTCCGGGGTTGGCGGGAGGAACCGCTACCGTACAGGTCATCTCGGTTGGGCTGAACCTCACGGCCCAGGAACCACCATGCCACGGTGGCAAGGGATCGCTTCAGGCAGTAGTGGACGGCAATTTCCCGCCCTATACTTTTACCTGGAGTAACGGAGGTGGCGGCGCCAGTCAAAACAATCTTTTGCCGGGGAACTACACCGTGACGGTTTCCACCAGCCAGGGGTGCACGGCCTCGGCTACCGCGCAATTGACGGAACCTCCGGTGTTGTTTGCCTCATCGAGCTCTTCCAACGATATTGACTGTTATCAACCACAGGCCAATGTCAGCCTTAGCGTGTCGGGCGGAACGCCTGGATATCAATACCTATGGAGCAACGGCAGCCAACAGGCCAATCCGGTTGTTACCAGTGGCGGCACTTTTACAGTCACGGTGACCGATGCCAGGCAATGCACCGCACTGGCTTGGGTAAGTATCGGACAAAATACCACCCCGCCAACTGTTGTGGCTGATGCCAGGGATGAAATTACATGTAGTACGCCGGAAGTCAGTCTAAACAGTATCGGCTCCTCAACCGGTGGAAATTTCAAATATTCCTGGAGTACTCCTGACGGACATATTCTCAGCGGTACGGAAGAATCATCGCCCCTGGTAAATGCCCCCGGCACTTACGTTTTACTGATCACCAATACGACAAACGGTTGCACGGCAACTGCCCAGGCGCTGGTGAAAGAAAATACTAATTACCCCACTGCGCTCCAGTTGGTAGTGAAAGAGCCTGGTTGCAACAACAAACCCGGCTCTATCCAGATCGTCGGAGTGGAGGGCGGCGAAGGGCCTTTTGTTTTTTCCATCGACGGCGGTGTTACTTTCCTGAGCAATAATGCTTTTTCCAGTCTGGGCGCCGGCCAGTACACCTTGCGCGTCCAGGATGTTAACGGCTGCGAATACGAAGAAAAAGTTGAATTGATCGCACCGTTTGAACCGGATGTGGAAATTGCGCCGGAAGTATCGCTGGCTTATGGTGAATCTTCGGTGTTGAAGGCTTTGCTGAATTTGCCGCTTTCCGAAGTAGATACTATCATCTGGGGCCCTCAGTACGGGCTTACGCCTGGCTCCCGCCCCGATGAGGTGTTGATCCGGCCGTTCAAAACGACGCGGTATACTGTACAGGTCATTTCCAGTAACGGCTGTGAAGACCGTGCCGAGGTGCTGGTTCGGGTGGGCGATCCGGATATTTACGTGCCCAACGTGTTTAACCCCTCTGCGGGGGATGGCCTGAACGATATGTTTCGCTTTTATGCCCGGGATCAGGTTATCAATGCCGTTAAACACCTTCAGATTTTTGACCGCTGGGGTACCCAGGTCTTTGCCCGGGATAATTTCCTGCCCAACGACGACCGCGGCGGTGGCTGGGATGGCCGGTATCGCGGAAAACTGCTCCAGCCCGGCGTCTTTACCTGGTGGGCCGAAGTGGAGCTGGCCAGCGGAGAGGTGTTGACGATGAAAGGCGATGTGACCCTCCTGGATTAAGCAGGCATTAAAATGAGTCATTCACGCTAAAAAATCCGGGATGACACATATTAATGCCGCTGCCTTTTGCTTTTTGCCTTTTCCAAAATTCGCCCTACTTTCGTCCCGAACAAATGCTCCCTAAACAGAAAACGACTATGTGGACCATGCTGGAAGGTTTTCAACATTTGACCGGCGCCGAAATAGAAGCTTTGGTGCAGGCGCCGGTACTCATTACGATCCTGGTAGGCGGCGCCGATGGCGAACTGGATCGTCAGGAATTGGTCTGGACGGAAAAGATGTTGCGTACCCGCACCTATTCCAAACCGAATTTAATAAATGAATATTACCGGGTTGTGGCAGAAGGTTTTCCGCAAAAAATTGATAAATTATTAGCCGGATTACCCGTGGAAACGGAAGCGCGCAATCTGCAAATCGCGGAAAAACTTGGCGCGCTCAACCCGGTACTGGCCAAACTGGAGATTCACCTGGCAGCCAGTTTGTATAAAAGCTTTGTTTCGCTGGCGCAGGAAACCGCCAAAGCTTCGGGAGGCTTTTTGCGTATCGGAGCGGTCAGTGCCGCCGAACATCAATGGGTGAAATTGCCCATGCTCACGCCGATATTGTTGCCGCCGGGCGAAGCAGAGGAACCGGAGGAAGAAGTGGAAGAATAAAACACAGAACGCAGTCAAACCGTTTGCAACGTCTCCCACAAACGGATTACCTCACTGGCTTCCTGAACATCATGTACGCGAAGTATCCGGGCCCCCTGTTGCAAGGCCACCATGTGCAGAGCGGTGGTGCCGTTAAGCGCATGTTCCGGTTTTGCTTGTAATACCTTGCAAATCATCGACTTGCGGGATATCCCGGCCAGCACCGGCAAACCAAGTACCCGTTCAAACACATGCAGGTGCCGGAGCAATTGAAAATTATGCGCCACGGTTTTGCCAAACCCGAAACCAGGGTCCAGGATGATATCGTTGACGCCAAACGAACGCAGTTGGCTGACTTCCCGGATAAAAAAATCGAGCACTTCCTGTACGACATCGCCATAAACCGGGTTTTGCTGCATGGTTTGCGGTGTACCCTGCATGTGCATCAATATATAGGGCGTAGCGGGCAACGCACCGGCCAGCGGATACATTTCTGCATCTAATTTACCGGCGGAAATATCATTGATAAGGGAGGCGCCGGCGTCCAATGCTTCCCGGGCCACCCTGGCCCGCCAGGTATCGATAGAAATTACAGCCTCCGGAAACCCGCCGTGAATAGCCGTGATAGCCGGCAAAACCCGCTTCAACTCCTCCGCTTCCGGTACTTCCTTTGAGCCGGGCCGGGTAGACGCTCCGCCAATATCGAGTATCGCAGCGCCTTCCGACAGCATTTTTTCCGCCTGCCGCAGTGCGGCTTCTGTGGAATCCAGCCGGCCGCCATCGTAAAAAGAATCCGGTGTCAGGTTCAGGATACCCATGAGGGCCGGACGGGAGAGGTCGAGCAGCCGACCACGACAATTAAGCAACATTTTTTCAGTAACGTTTTACCGACTCGATGATGTACAGGGGGCGGTTTTTAATTTCGCTGTAAATATTGGACAGGTAGATCGACATGATGTACAGATTGAGGCAGGTGATAGCAAAAAAAATGGAGATAATGACCACCAAATAAGCCCAGCCGGACACTGTCTGGTGGTATTCTCCAAAAATATCAACATTGGTCAGTTTGACCTTCACCGCATTAAACACCGCAACACCCGCTACCAGGCAGGAGGAGATAAAAATCCAAAGCAATAAACTGCGCAAAAAAGAGGTGAAAGACGTGATGGCTACCAGGGCCGTGCGGAAATGGTCGCCAAAAGTGGTGTCCGGTTCAGGGAAAAGCGGTTGCTCCACTTCTATAGCGGTGCTGTTGTACCCTACCAGCGCGTAAATAGCCTTCAGATAACGGCTGTTTTCGCGCAGGCGCAACAGGGAGTTTAGGGCGCGCCGGCTGATGATGCGGGTATGATGCGCGCGTGGGTCGATGCGCAGGCTGGAATAACGTTGCAGAATGCCGTAGAACATCCCGTAGAGCAGGCGCTGAAGCCAGGGCAGGCGCCGGTCCCGCGCGCGGAGGTAAACGATGTCGAACCCGGACTGGCTTTTCTCCCAAAGTTGCGCAACCAATTGCGGCGCCCTGGCAAAATCGAATTCAAAGATTACCGCGTAGTCGCCGTTGGCGCGGTCCAGGCCGGCGAGCAGGGCGTTGTCGCGGTTCACCGGCGCGCTCAGGTTGAGCAGGAAAATATTCTTTCGCAGTTCTTCCGACAGGGGTTGGATCGCGGCATCGATCGCGGCCTGATCGCAATGGTTGTTGACCAGTACAAACTCAAAGTCGCTGAAATTGCCGGACAGTTCGGTGTAAATACCCGTCAACCAGTCCTGAAGAAGCGCCCGGATTTGGCTTTGCGTTTGTAAAACGGTGATGACCGACAGAAAGGAATGATGCATAACGCCGCAAAAATGCAGAATCCGGGTTATTTCACTATGATTCACCCGGTCTTTTATGTACTGGCAGTTGATGGCTATTATCCTAAGGAAAAGCTGTATTACCATTTCATGTCCTTACTTTCGCCGCCGTAAAAATGACCGTTTATGAAAAAAATCTTGTGGCTTTTATGCCTTTTACCGGCAGTACTTTATGCCCAGGGAGGTATGTGGTTGCCCATGTACCTGGAAAAACAAAATGAAAAGGAAATGAAAGCATTGGGTTGCAAACTCGATGCCGACGACCTGTATGCGCCCAACCGTCCGAGTGTGAAAGACGCGATATGCCAGTTTAGCGGCGGCTGTACCGGCGCTATCATCTCGCCAAAGGGCCTGCTGCTTACCAATCATCACTGCGGCTTCGACGCCATTCAAAACCACTCCACGCTTGAACATAACTACGTGGAGGACGGCTTTTGGGCTAAAACGCAGGCCGGCGAACTGCCCTGTCCGGGTGAAACGGCCATGTTTGTCAGCCGTATGGAAGACGTGACAGCCCTGGCCCTGCAAAATGTGACCGAAACGATGAGCGAACGCGACCGGCAATCGCAGATCGATAAAAACCTGGCGCAGATCAGGGTGAATACGAAAAAAGAGAAGTGGGAAGAAATTCTGATCCGACCGTTCTACAACGCGAACCAATATTTTCTTTTCGTCACCGTCACCTATACCGATGTGCGCCTGGTAGGCGCCCCGCCCAGCAGCATCGGTAAATTTGGCGCCGATACCGACAACTGGGTATGGCCGCGCCACACCGGCGATTTTTCCCTGTTCCGCGTTTATGCCAACAAAGACAACCAGCCGGCGGACTATTCACCCGATAATGTTCCGCTTAACCCCAAACATTTCCTGCCGGTGTCCATAAACGGCGTCAAAGAAGGCGATTTCACCATGGTGTACGGCTTTCCCGGCCGTACCGATGAATACCTGCCTGCCGCGGGCGTAAAGTTAACCGGCGAGGTGCTCGACCCCGCAAACGTGGAAACCCGCGACCGCGCCCTGAAAATCATGGATGCCTTCATGCGCAAAGACCCCGCCGTCAAGATCGCCTACATTGCCCGTTATGCCAGGATCGCCAATTACTGGAAAAAGTGGCTGGGAGAAATGCAGGGTTTGAAAACGTATAAGGCGCTGGATAAAAAACGCGAATATGAAGCGGAGTTTACCCGCCGGATTCAACAAAACCCCGATTGGAAATTCCGGTACGGCAATCTGTTGTCCAGGCTCGACCAAACCTACGCAGCCCTGGAACCTTATGCGCAAACACGGGATTATTACCTCGAAATATTCGTGCGCAACTGCGAGCTCATGAGCATGGTGTCTTCCCTGAACAACTGGATTAAATCGTATGAAGAAACCGGCGTTTCCGGATTTTCCGGTAAACTGAATGATACCAAATCCAGGCTGGAAACCTTTTACAAAGACTATCGCCCGGAGGTGGATCAGGCCGTTTTCGCGGCGCTGACGCAGCGTTATGCCGAAAATATACGCGATGAATGGGGCGCCGGCTTTATAAAATCCGAGGCGGTCAACAAAGGCGGGTACGATAAGCTGGCCGCGTATATTTTTCAAAACAGCATACTTACGGACCGCCAGAAATGGGCGTCTCTCGCGGCGGGTGATCCTAAATCTTTAGGAGATGCCCTAAAAAACGACCCCGCGGTACTTTTCTGGCGTGGGGTAAGCGGGGCCTATCAAACCGGCGTCGTGCCGAAACTGCAGGAACTGCAATCTACCATTAACCTGCTGCAACGGCAGTATATGGCCGCTCAACTGGAGGTGTTCAAAGAAAAACGGTTTTTCCCCGACGCCAACGGCACTCTCCGGTTAACCTACGGCAAAGTGCGCGGATACAATCCGAAAGACGCGGTGATCTATGATTTTAAAACCTACCTGGATGGCGTCATGGAAAAATACATTCCCGG
>JAKLJF010000136.1:0-1756 GCA_023151335.1 Thermoanaerobaculia bacterium
GTCGTGGGTATTACCCTTGCACAGCGCACCGTAGTTGGAACAGTAAAGGGCGATGACGGTGAGGCGCTGATCGGCGCAACGATCTCCGTCAAAGGCACTACCGGTGGCGCCCGCACCGATATCGAAGGGAAATATTCCGTTCAGGTGCCCGCCGGTTCCAATGTACTGGTCTTCTCCTACACCGGCTACCAAAGCCAGGAAATTACCCTCGGCGCCTCCAACGTAGTGGATGTAACACTGGCCGGCGGCATTCAACTGGGTGAAACCGTCGTAACGGCACTCGGCGTTTCCCGTTACAAAAACGAACTGCCGTACTCCGCGCAAAAAGTGGACGGCAACGACGTGTCCAATGTGCGGAATCAGAACGTCGTGAACTCCTTGTCCGGCAAAGTGGCCGGCCTGGAAATCCGCCGCAACAACAGCCTGGGCGGCTCCACCAACGTAGTGCTGCGTGGCGCCAAATCGCTTACCGGCGACAACCAGGCCCTGTTCGTCGTGGACGGTATTCCCTACGACAACTCCAACACCAACACGGCCAACCAACAGACCGGCCGTCTGGGGTACGACTACGGCAATGCCGCCGGCGACATCAACCCGGACGACATCGAGTCGGTAACTGTCCTGAAAGGCGCTGCCGCTACAGCCCTCTATGGCTCCCGCGCCTCCAATGGCGTGGTGATGATCACGACCAAAAAAGGCAGCAAGGCAAAAGGCCTGGGCGTATCGGTCAACCTCGGTATGAACATGGGGAAAATTGACAAATCCACTTTCCCGACCTTCCAGGAAAAATACGGCGGCGGTTACGGCGCCTACTACGAAGATCCGAGTGGATTTTTCCTCTACCGCGACGTGGATGGCGACGGCCAGGAAGACCTGGTGATGACCACCAGCGAAGACGCTTCGCACGGCGCTAAATTCGACCCGAATCTGCTGGTGTACCAATGGGATGCCTTCGACCCGACCTCCCCGTACTACAAAAAAGCCCGCCCATGGGTGGCTGCAGCTAATGGCCCGGAAACTTTCTTTGAAACCGCTATCGGCGCCAGCAACGGCGTGATGATCGACGGCAGTAACGAAAAAGGTTATTTCAAACTGGGCTACACGAAGAATACGGACAAAGGTATTCTGGCCAACAGTAACGTAGACAAGGACATCGTCAACTTCGGCGCCTCTTACAAGCTGACCGACCGGCTCAGCATCTTCTCCTCGGTGAACTATACCGCTACCAAAGGTCAGGGACGTTACGGAACCGGTTATGACTCTAAAAACCAGATGACCAGCTTCCGCCAGTGGTGGCAAATGAACGTAGACGTTCAGGAACAACGCGAAGCCTACGAGCGCACCCGCCAAAATGTTACCTGGAACTGGGCCGACCCCACCGACCTGGTGCCGATTTACTGGGATAACGTGTACTGGACGCGTTTTGAAAATTATCAAAACGACCGCCGTAACCGCTATTTCGGCTACTTCGGGTTGAATTACAAATTGGCTGACTGGCTCAATTTAACGGGCCGGGTTTCTCTGGACCAATCCGATGAAATACAGGAAGAACGTATTGCCGTGGGTAGTATCGACGTATCCCAATACTCCCGTTTCAACCGCAACTTCCGCGAACTGAACTACGACCTGATGCTGGAAGTGCCGCAAATAAACATCACCGACGCCTTGAAATTTGACGCTCTGGTGGGTACTAATATCCGTAAAACGGATATATCCTCCATCCGCGCAACCACCAACGGCGGCCTTGTTATTCCAC